>DASZHJ010000270.1:0-30197 GCA_035938015.1 Allostellaceae bacterium | reverse complement strand
TAGCCGGAGGTGTGGATGCGGTAGCGGTCGTAGCCGGCCTCGGCGATCACGCGCTTGGCGGCTTCGTGCGGCCGGATCGCGGGCACGTCCGCTTTGATCTCCGCGATCATGGCATCGCCCGCGCTCCGGACGATGCCATAGATTTCCCGCATGCGCGCCGACGGTTTGCCGAGACTCAACTGCCGGCCCATGGTCTTGGTGTAGCGCTTGTAGGCCGCGCCGAACTCGACATTGCCGCCGTCGCCGCGCCGGATTTTGCGCAAGGTCGGCGCGCCATGGCTGAAGCTCAAGCGCTCGCCCGAGACGAAATTGAGCGTGCTGCCGGCAAGCCCGCTGCCGGCCGCCATCATCGCCTGATAGATGGCACCTGCGACCTCGTGCTCGCTGCGGCCTTGGCGGAAGGTGGCGACGCAGGCGTCCATGCCGATGTCCGCGATCTCGCCGGCTTTCCGCACCAGCGCAAGCTCCCGCGGCGACTTCACCATCTTGAGCATGTTGATCAGATTGGTCGGCTCGGCCACCAGCGCATCGCCCAGCATGTCCTTGAGGCGCACGTAGTGATGGGGATGCAGATAGTAGGCGGGCACCTCGAGCCCGACGCGCGCGCGGCGGAGGCCAAGGCGATCGACCAGCATCTGGAAGACCTCGATGGGATCGGCGGGCTCGCTGCCGCCCCAGCCCACGACCTCGTCGGCGAGCGTGTCGGCCTCGAACTCGTAGCGCTCCGACTCCCGCGTGAACATGACGAGCGGCCCGGGCTTCGCGGATATCGGCAGGCACTGGAAGGCCTGGTAGCTCTTGCCGTCGGCGCCGATCAGCCAATGGATCGAGACCGGATGGATGGCGATCAGCCAATCGAGACCGGCCGAGGCCATCGCCTTGCGGGTTCGGGATAGCCGCTCCGCGAATTCCTCGGCCGGAAAGTCGTGCTTGGACATGGCTCAGCTCTCGTCAGGAATGGGCGTCTACAGCAAGGCTTTCGCGTCGGCGCGACTCAAGGGTGGGAAGACCTGAGACAACAGGGTCGCGAGGTCGACCTTGTCGGCCTCGCCAGGCTTGGCACGCGCCCAGGCGAGATAGATCGCGAGATTGCCCGCAGCCGTGGCAGCGCTCGATGCTCCCTCCGGGATGGGCACCGCGGCTTCCATCAGCCTCTGCTGCACGCTTTCGGACTCGATCTCGTGGCCGAGCACGCCGCGCCGCAGCTGGTCGCTCGGTGCCTTGGCCAGCAGCTGCTGCTCCTTGAGCCAGCGTCGTATCGCGCGCAGAGGATGGATCACGTGCTTCCGCCAGGGCGCCACGCGCTCCTCGACGCTCGCGAAGTCGCCAGCGGTCAACGGATGACCGCGCGATCCCCCGTAGAGGCACAGCAAGAGGAAATTCACGTCGAGACCGAGCCGATCTTGCAGCGCGATGCAGGCGGGCGAGACGCCGTCCTTCTGATAGACCGCGAGCGTGAACGTCCAGAACGGACTCGCCGGCAAATCCACGCTACCTGTCATAGGTGTGTCTCCGTCGTTCGCCCGCCGCGGCGTTAATAGCGTACGGCGCCCGGCGTTCCCACGTCTAAGGCATAAATCTCATAGGCGTCATAACCGGATCGTTGCACACCGGATTGCCGCGCGACCCACCTGCCCTTGACTCCCGCGCCGCGTCAACCCTAGCGTTTTTTGAGCGCAGCCAATCGAAGCGAATATGAACGCGCAGGGGAGGGTTCGATGCGTAGGTCCCGATATGGGCTCACGGCGGTCGCGATGCTGGCGCTCGCGAGCGCTCCCACTCCCGCGCGCGCCGCGGACCCCGTCAAGCTGGACTTCGCGGGCTCTGTCACCTGGTTCGGCCAAGTGCCGATCATGATCGCGGTGGACAAGGGTTACTTCAAGGACGAGGGGATCGACGTCACCATTCAGGTGATCCTGAGTTCCGGCGACCGCATCATGGCGCTCACCGCGGGCTCCGTCGCATTTAGCAATCTCGGCCGCATCGCCGCCATCAACGAGATGGCCAAGGGCAATCAGGCCTTCTATTACTTCGCCAATGTCGATGACTCGCCGGGGAACGAGGGCTGCTGGGCGCGGCCCGGCTTCGCCTCGCTCGCCGATCTCAAGGGCAAGAAGGTCGCGGCGAACACCTCGGCCGAGATCACGCTCAATGGCCTGCTTCGCGCGGCCTCTATGACCGTCAAGGACATCGACTACGTGAACCTGCCGCCCAATGAGATGGCGGGCGCGCTCTCCAAGGGCGACGTCGATGCCGCCTGCGTTTGGCAGCCGCTGCTCGATGGCCTGAAGAAAGCGGCGCCCGACGGCAAGCTGCTCGGCACCGACAAGGACACCGACACCTACCAGAAATACGGCACCATGGCCTCGCCCGACATCGTCATCATCTCGAGGAAGCTGGTGGACGAGCAGCCCGCGCTCGCAGGCAAGCTGGCGGCGGCGATGTTCAAGGGAGCGGACTTCGCCACCAAGAATCCTGACGAGGCCGCCAAGACGGTCGCGCACTACTTCAAGATGACGCCTGAGGACACACTCGCGAGCATGAAGAGCTTCAAGTATTTCGGCCTCGAGGGATGGCCTGATCACATGAAGTTGCACACCCAGCAGATGCAGGAGCTCGCCAACTGGCTCTACGAGACCAAGAAGATTCCGCAGCAGCCCGAGGTCGCGAAGTGGGAGAACGTCAGCTTCCTGCCGAAGCCCTAAGTGGCCACTAGCGCCGGCACGGCAGCACTCAGCGAGAGGAGACGGCCCGATCGAGCCGGATGGCTGCGCGTCCGGCTCGGCTTGCTTCTGCAAATCCTCTCCGTCTGCGCGTTCCTGGCGCTCTGGAGTGCCGCCACTGAGTATGGCTGGGTCTCCACGATCTTCCTGCCCTCGCCGCGCGCCGTGGCAACGGAAGCAGGCAAGCTCATCGGCACCGGCGAGCTCTGGGAGGCGGTGCTGGCGTCCTCGCGCCGTGTCTTTCTCGGCTTCGCGCTCGCGGCTGTCGTGGCGGTACCGCTCGGCGTGGTCATGGGCGTGTGGTGGCCCGCCAAGGCGGTGATGGACCCCTTCGTCTCGCTGCTCCGGCCATTGCCGTCCATCACCTGGATACCCCTCAGCATCCTGTGGCTCGGCATCGGCGAATCCCAGAAGACCGCGATCGTCTTCATGGGCTCCTGGATCTACATCCTGCTCTACACACTCGAGAGCACGAAGCGCGTCGATCCCCTGCTGATCCGCGCCGCGCGCAACCTCGGCGCCTCCGATATCGCGATCATGCGCGAGGTGATCCTGCCGGGCGCGCTGCCGGGCATCCTCTCCGGCCTCAAGGTGACGCTGGCGATCTCCTGGTCTTGCGTTATTTCCGCGGAGATGGTGGCGGCGCAGACGGGCTTGGGCGCCATCATCTGGTACGGCAAGGACTGGGGCAACCTCGCGCTGGTGCTGGTGGGCATGGTCGGCATCTCCATCACCGTGCTGTTGGCGGACGTGATCGCCGAGCGGATCGAGCGACTGCTGTTGCCTTGGGAGCGGCACCGGCGCGGGTGATCCCGCGCCGGCCGAGCGGCGATGCCTGGCATCCTCAGCGCGGAGCGCGTGACCAAGGAGTTCCTGGCCGGCAGCGGACAGGGGCTGATCGCGGTCCAAGACCTCTCGCTCGAGATCGAGGAAGGCGAGTTCCTCTGCCTGATCGGCGCGTCCGGCTGCGGCAAGTCGACCTTGCTCAATATGTTCGCGGGCTTCATCCAGCCGACGCTGGGCCAAGTGCTCCTGCGGGGCGCGCCGATCACGCGCATCGAGCCGCGCTGCGGCATGGTGTTCCAGTCCTACGCACTGTTTCCCTGGAAGACCGTGCGCGGAAACGTGGAGTTCGGCCCGAAGATGCGAGGTGTCAGGGCCTCGGAGCGGCACCGCATCGCCGACCGCTTCATCGAGCTGGTGAAGCTCCGGGGATTCGAGGACCGCTACCCGACCGAGCTCTCGGGCGGAATGCAGCAGCGCGTGACGCTGGCGCGGGTGCTGGCGGCAGACCCGGAGGTGCTGCTGATGGACGAGCCTTTCGCGGCGCTCGACGCGCTCACCCGCCAGGTCATGCAGGAGGAACTGTTGCGTATCCACGAGCAGGCGCGCAAGACGACGGTGTTCATCACCCACAACATCGACGAGGCCCTGATCCTCGCCGACCGCATCGTGGTGATGTCGGCGCGCCCGGGGCAGGTCAAAGTGGTTGTCGCCAACACGCTACCGCGCCCTCGCCATGTCTCGATCCAGCTTTCGCCGGAATTCTCGGCGCTCAAGACGACAATCTGGCAGCACGTTGAGGAGGAGGTGCGCAAGCACGTGGCGCTGGTGGAGTAGCGCGCGCCTCACCCTCCCGCCGCTTCGCGGCGGGCCGCTCATTCTCCCACTCACGTGGGCGAGGGGTTTTTTGGCCGCTCTCCCGCGCTTTGGGCGGAAGCGGGGGGACCCAGCCCGTTAGGGCTGGGAGGGTGAGGGGGTCGCCTCGGTAGCTACGCCGACATCTTCTCCATGTTCCAGTAGACCGGGCTTACCATGCCGATGACGCCCTTGAGACGGTCCTTGCGGTAGGCAATCGGCGGGAAGTATTGGCCGGCATAGGCGTAGGGCGCCTCCTCGAGGAAACGGAGCTGGATCCGCTCCATCACCGTCTTGCGGTCCTCGGCATTGCGCGCGGCGAGATAATCGAGCCGCAGCTTTTGCATGGTCTCGTCGCAGGGCCAGCCGAACCAGTTCTTGCCGTCGCAGCTCGAATCGATCGGCGCGTTGATGATCGGGTCCATCATGGCGCTGCTGGGCCAAGCGGTCGGGAAGATGCTCCAGCCGCCGCGATCCTGCGAGGGCGGCGCCTTGACCGAGCGGCGACCCACCAGCGTCGCCCAATCCATGGACTGCAGGTCGACGTTGATGCCGAGCTCTTTCAGATGCTCGTTCAGCACCAGTGCCAGGAAGTGCAGGTTCTGTTGGTCGGTCGGGTCCATCAGCACGATGGGCTCGCCGTTGTAGCCGCCTTCCTTGAAGAGCGCCTTGATGGTGTCGGGATCGTATTTCTGGAATTTCTCGGTACCGACCATCAGTTCGTTGGGCGAGCCGCAGACGAAGGGCGCCAAACACACCTTGCCGAGATCGCCGGTCTGGCCGGTGGCGGAGAGATAGGCTTCCTGCCGGCTCTCCACCAGCATCTGCACGGCCTGCCGCGCCTTCGCATTGTTGAAGGGCGGGTTGAGCGAGTTCATGCGGATGTGGAATTGCCAACCCAGCGGATCCAGGATTCCCACAGTGATGGTCGGGATGTTCCGCATCTGCCTGACCTGGTCGGCGACGGGATTGGTGAGGTAATCGAGCTCGCCGGTGGTGAGCGCCGCGGTCTGCACCGCGGGGTCCGGGATCACCGTCCATTCCACCCGCTCGACATGGACTACCTTGCCGCCGGTATAGCCGTCGCAGGGCTCGGAGCGGGGCTTGTAGTCCGGGTTCTTGCGGAACACGACCCGCGCGCCCGGTTGCCACTCCTCCTCCACGAAGATGAAGGGGCCGGAGCCGATCTTGGTGGAAATCTGGGTGAAGGGGTCGGTCTCGGCCACTTTCTCCGGCATCATGAAGGCGATCTGGATGGGATTGCCAAGGGTCTGCAGCACGGGGCCGAAGGGCTCCTTGAGCTTGAGCACGAAGGTCTTCTCGTCGCTGGCATCCAGACTCGCGGCCCGCTCCATCATGATCTTGGCCTCGCCGAAGCGCGCGGCCCAGCGGCGGATCGAGGCGACGCAATCGCGAGCGGTGACGGCCGTGCCGTCGTGCCACTTGAGGCCGTCGCGCAGCAGGAAGCGGTGGGTGAGCCCGTCGTCGTCGGCGTCGTAGCGCTCGACCATCTGCGGTTTCGGCTCGAGCTTCATGTTCACCGAGAACAGCGTGTCGTAGACGAGGTAGCCGTAGGTCGAGCTGATCGTCGCGGTGGTCCAGATGGGATCAAAGACCTTCAGGTCGACCTCGGGCGCCACCTTGACGATGGATTTGGGATCGGCGGCATAGGCGCTGCGCGCGCTCAAGCGGAGGATCGCGGGCATGGCGAGAAGACCCGCGGTGCCGGCGCTCGCCCTGATCAAGCTGCGCCGTGTCAGGCCGCCCGCACGCTGTCTCGACTGGTTCTTCATGGGACCCTCCTCCACTGTTTGGGTTACTCTAGCGCCGGGACCGCCTTGCGCAAGGACCGGCACGGGCTGGGACTTGCCGCCACGATCGCTCTGATGCTGCTATACGCCAGCAGCCGCCTTAGATTGCCGAGGAGCTTCACCCATGTCCCGCAAGCTCAGAGCCGCCGTCGCCCAAATGGGCCCCGTCCATCTCGCGGACGATCGCCGCTCCGTGGTGCGCCGGCTCCTGGAGATGCTGCGCGAGGCGCATGCCGGGGGCGCGCGCTTCGTGGTGTTTCCCGAGCTCGCCCTCACCACCTTCTTCCCCCGCTACTGGATGACCGATCAGGCTCAGATCGATCGCTATTTCGACCGCGAGATGCCGGGCCCGGAGACCCGTGTGCTGTTCGAGACCGCCAAGGAGCTGGGCGTCGGCTTCTATCTCGGCTATGCCGAGCTTACGCAAGAAGGCGCCCGCGCACGGCGCTTCAACACCTCGATCCTGGTCAACCCCAAGGGCAAGCTGATCGGCCGCTATCGTAAGATCCATCTGCCCGGCCATTCCGAGCATTTGCCGCGGGCGCCGTTCCAGCACCTTGAGAAGCGCTACTTCGAGGTCGGCAACGAGGGCTTCAAGGTCTGGCGCACGATGGACGGGATCTTCGGCATGTGCATCTGCAACGACCGTCGCTGGCCCGAGACCTTCCGCGTGATGGGACTGCAGGGCGTGGAGCTAGTGGCGCTCGGCTACAACACGCCCATCGAGAACATCCATCACGACGAGCCCGTGCACCTGCGCATGTTCCATCACCTCGTGACCATGCAGGCGAACGCCTACCAGAACGGCACCTGGATCCTTGCCGCGGCGAAAGCCGGCAAGGAGGACGGCTTCGGCATGATCGGCGGCTCCTGCATCATCGCGCCCACCGGCGAGATCGTGACGCAGGCGGTGACCGAGGCCGACGAGGTCATCACCGCCACCTGCGATCTCGACTTCGGCAACTACATCAAGGGCACGATTTTCAATTTCGAGAAGCACCGCCGGATCGAGCACTACAAGCTCATCACCGAGCGCACCGGCGCGATCCTACCGCCGGAGAGCTGACCCTTGGCGCGCACTCTCGGCATCGCCGTGATCGGCCAAGCGCCGCGGCCGGAGATCGCGGCGCTCTATGCGGCGGCCGTGCCGCCGGACACGCGGATCGTGCTGCGCGGCTGCTTCGACGGCCTGAGCGAGGCCGAAATCGACGCCCGCGCGCCCGTGAGCGCCGCCGACGCGCTCTATACGCCGCTCCCTGGCGGACGCGAGGTCAAGATCTCCAAGCGCGCCGTGGCCGAACGCGCGCCCGCCACCCTCGCGGCGCTCCGGCGCGACGGTGCCGACGCGCTGGTGTTCAACTGCACCGGCGAATTCCCGGCGATGGCGGGCGATGCCGGCGTGCTGTTTCCGTCTCGCGTGCTGAACGGGCTCGCGGGCGCGCTCCTGCCCCGCGGCCGGCTCGGTCTGTTGATCCCGATCCCCGAGCAGGCGGAGATCCTGTGCGAGCAGCGCTCGCGGCCTGGGGTTGAGGTCGTTGCGGAGGTGCTCAATCCCGGCGCGGAGGGCACCGCTGTCGCCGAGGCGGCCCAGCGCCTCGCCGCGCGCAAGCCCGACCTGGTCGCCATGGATTGCATGAGCTATACGCCCGCCACCAAGGAGATCGTGCACCGCTGGATCGCCGCGCCGATCCTGCTCGCGGTCACCGCGACCTCTCGCGTCTTGCGCGAACTATTGGACTGAACCCCCATGAACTGGACTCCTCGGCGCGAGCGGTTTCGTGCCCTCCTCGCGGGCCCCCGCTGCGTTCATCCGGGCTCCGTGTTCGATCCGATCTCCGCGCGCATCGCCGAGGATCTCGGATTCGAGATCGGCATGTTCGCGGGCTCGGTCGCCTCGCTCGCGGTGCTGGGCGCGCCCGACCTGATCGTGCTCACACTGACTGAATTCGCCGAGCAGGTCTATCGCATCTGCCGGGCGGGGACCCTGCCGCTGCTGGTCGACGCCGATCACGGCTACGGCAACGCGCTCAACGCCAAGCGCACGGTGGAGGAGCTGGAGACCGCGGGTGTCTCGGCGCTCACCATCGAGGATACCGTGCTGCCCCGGCCCTACGGCGAAGGAGGCGCGCTTCGGCTCATCCCGATCGAGGAAGCGGTCGGCAAACTGCGCGCGGCGCTCGCGGGGCGGCAGGATCCGAGCCTCGTGGTCGTCGGCCGCACCGGAGCCGTGCCGCTCAACGGCGTCGAGGACGCGGTCGCGCGCTGCCGGGCCTACGAGGCGGCAGGCGTCGACGCGCTCTTCGTGCTGGGCATCAAGACGAGGTGTCAGCTCGAGCCCATCGCGGCGGCGGTGAAGGTCCCGCTGATTCTCGGCAGCCCCGGACCGGAGATCATGGATCTCGATTACCTCGGCGGCCGTGGCGTGCGCATCTGCTTGCAAGGCCATCAGCCCTTCCTAGCGGCGGTCAACGCCGTCCACGAGACCCTCCGCGCTCTCCGCAGCGGCACGCCGGCCGGAAAGCTTTCGGGATTGCCGTCCGACGAGCTGATGAAGCGCGTCGCCCGCGAGGCCGATTACGCTCGCTGGACCAAGGACTTCCTCGGCGGCTGACGTCCGCACGATCCGTTAAGGAATCTTCGCCACAGTCGCGAGCGGGATTCGCGAGATGGTGTGACACGACCCGTGGCCAGCGTCATTCCACCCTTCCACCGGAGCCGGCGAGACTTCGATCACGGGCACGCCCACGATCTGCTCCGCCCCCTCGAGCCCGATTGTGGAACGGTCCAGTTCGCCACACCACAGACCGAGACGAGCTTGCGCCAGATGGCGCGGTTGATGCGCGATCGGCCCGACGTCGAGCTTTACGTCTTCGGCGGCGTGAAAGATCTCGAATTCCTGAAGTACTTCGAGAGCTTGCGCCGCTTGCGCCTCACGGCCTGGGATATCGAGGACATCGGCGGCTTCGCCTATCTCGGCACCGACTTCGAATCGCTGGTATTCACCAAGACCAAAAAGCGATTCTCCCTGCGCTTCCTAGAGATGCTCCCGGGATTGCGCTCGCTCTTTCTGCAGGGTCACGTCAAGGACTTCGATGTGGTGCCCGGCCTTATGGAACTCCAGTCGCTCGGTCTCAGCGGGATTCCGCTCGCCGATCTCTCCATGCTGGTTCCACTGCGACAGCTCACCCATGTTTTCATCGGCTTTTGTAGGACGCGAGACTTGTGGGCGCTACGCGATCTTCCGAGGCTCAAAGACCTGAGGGTCATCCGCATCACCGAGCTTGCGGCAGTCGATGTATTGCGCGACCTCACGGGCCTGGCGTGCGTTGAGCTGTCGTGGCTGCGGAACGTCGAGCGCTTGCCGAACCTGTCGCGACTCGCTTCGTTGCAGTCCATGACGCTCGATACGATGAACGGCTTGCGCGAGATCGCTGGCATCGCCGCCGCTCCGGCCTTGCGGCGGCTGGCCGTCACCGCGACCCCGGGCCTGACGGCGGAGAGTTTCCGCTGCCTCCTCGGGCACCCGACGCTGCAGGAGCTCTGGGGCTATACGGGCAAGGCGCGCGAGAACGCCGAGATCAAGCGCCTCTTCCCTGCCATCGCCCGATAAGGGCTACCGCGGATCGAGAGATTTGCCGGGCCAGGCACCGGAGGCGACGAGTTCGCGCGTCACCGAGCGAAGCGTGCGGATGAAGGCCGTCACCACCTCCGCGCGCGGCCCATGTGCGGGTGCCACCAGGGCGAGGGGCCAGTAAGCGCGCGGGCGAAACGGCACGGCCTCGACCTCGCCGTGGCGCAGATCGGCGTCGAACGCCCCTTGGGTCAGCAGTGTGACGCCGATGCCCTGGCGCAAAAGCCCGCGGATCACGCTGTGGTCGTCGACCTCGAGCTTGATGCTGAGCGAGATGCCCTTCTGCGCGACCCAGCTGTCGAGCAGGCGGCGCGACGCGTTGGGCCGGCTCGGCATCAGAAGCGGCAGCTCCGCGAGGTCGCCGATACCGACCGAGCCGCGCCGGAACACCAAGCCACCGGCCTTGCCCACGAGATAGACCTGCTCGCGGATCAGCGGCACGACCTCGAAGCCGCGCTGGGGTAACGGGTCGTGCGCGCAGGCGAGGTCGACCTGCCCGCGCACCAGCCATTCGTGGATATAGCCGCTGAAGCCGCCGACCACTTTCAGGAACACGTTCGGAAACTCCGCGCCGAAGCGCGCGACCAGCGCCGGCGCCAGGAAATACCCGGCGGCGGGCGGCACGGCGAAGGAGATCACCCCGGAGGGGCTGGTGCTGCTGCCGCCCTGGATCTCGGCCTTGGTCTGCTCGAGCTGGCGTAGCGCGACCTGGCTGCGCTCCAGCAGGATGCGACCGGCATCGGTCAGGCTCACGCCGTGACCGTGCCGCTTGAAGAGGGCGTGGCCGAGCTCTTCCTCGAGCTTGCGGATCTGGCGGCTGACCGCCGGCTGCGAGATGCGCAGGAACTCGGAACCGCGGCTGTAGCTGCCGAACTCCGCGACGGTCTGGAAATAGCGCAGCGCGCGGGTTTCCAAGGGTGACCCGATGCCGTCGAGACGATCCGTTTATAACACCTATACGCCTTATGCCTTGGACGCAAGAACGCGGCGACCTTAGGATTTGGCCATGAAATTCGGATTGATGACGCAGCTGCAGATGCCGCGCCCATGGCACGAGACCTCGGAGCGCGAAGGGTTCTGGCACGCGATCGACCAGGGCGCCGCCGCCGAGCAGGCGGGCTTCCGGTATTTCTGGATCACCGAGCAGCATTTCTATTCCGAGATCGGCCACTGCTCCGCGCCCGATCTGGTGCTCGCGGCGCTCAGCCAGCGCACCAAGACGCTGCGGCTCGGCTTCGCCGTGATCCTGATGCCTTGCCACAATCCCTTCTACGTCGCCGAGCGGGTCGCTACCGTCGACATCCTGAGCAACGGTCGGGTCGAGTTCGGCGCGGGCCGCGGGACCTCGAACTATGTCGTGGAGGGCTTGGGCTTCGATCCCAAGCTCGGTCGCGAGGTCGGACGCGAGGCGATGGAAGCCGTGCTGCAGATGTTCGAGCACGAGCGGTTTCCGGGCTACAAGGGCAAGCATTTCGATCTGCCGGCGCGCCACGTGGTGCCGCGCCCGATCCAGCGGCCGCACCCGCCGCTCTGGGTCGCCGCCTCGAATTTCGAGACCTACGAGTACGCGGGGCTTCAGGGCGTCGGCGTGATCGGGGTCACGCGCAACACGCCCGCCGAGACCAAGCCCGCGATCGAGGCCTATCGTCGGTCGATCCGGAGCGGCGATCGCTCGAAGTATGTCGGCAAATTCGCCAACGAGCATGTCGGCGCCTATGCCATCGCCTGCCTGGACAAGGACGACCGCCGGGGGCGCGACCTCGCCTGCGCGGCGGCGCGCTGGTATTACGGCGACAATGACGCCGAAGTGAACCGCTACCGCTTCGGCTCGGCGAAGGAAGGCGGCAAGCAGATCGCCGACAAGATCGCCAAACGCAGCAATGACGAGCTCATCGAGGACGCCATGGCGATCGGCGGCAATGCCGACACGGTCTGCCGGCAGATCGAGACGTGGGCGGAGGCCGGCGTCGACCAGTTCATCTTCATGCTGCAGGCGGGCCACCTTACGCATGCGCAGGTGATGCGCTCGATCGAGATCATCGGCGAGCAAGTGATTCCGCGGTTCCCGGACTAGAGGGCTATCGACAGGCGCGGGCGCGCGCAGCACACTTGCGGGACCACAGACAAGGTTCTTGCGATGACCACGCTGCCGCTTTCCCGATTCAAGGTGATCGACCTCACCCGGGCCCGCGCCGGCCCCACCTGCGCGCGCATCCTCGGGGACTGGGGCGCCGACGTCGTCAAGGTGGAGGCGAAGCCCGGCGCCGGCGGCGACGATCTCTCGGGCGCTCGGCACAACTACGACTTCCAGAACCTGCACCGCAACAAGCGCAGCATCACCCTTGACCTCAAGCAGGAGGCAGGCCGGCAGGTGCTTTACCGGCTCGCCGAAACCGCGGACGTCGTGGTCGAGAACTATCGTCCCGACGTGAAGCGCCGGCTGCGCATCGACTACGAGATCCTGCGCGCGATCAACCCGCGGCTGGTCTATGGCAGCATCTCCGGCTTCGGGCAGACCGGACCTTATCGCGATCGCCCCGGCGTCGATCAGATCGCCCAGGGCATGGGCGGGCTCATGTCCATCACGGGCTTGCCCGGTCAGGGCCCGGTTCGGGTCGGCATCCCGATCGCCGACCTCACGTCGGGCATGTTCCTCGCGATCGGCATTCTGATCGCACTCCTCGACCGCGAGACCACCGGCGAAGGACGCTGGGTGCAGACATCATTGCTCGAGGCGCAGATCGCCATGCTGGATTTCCAGGCGACGCGCTGGCTGATGGCAGGCCAGGTCGCGGGCCAAGCCGGGAACAACCACCCCAAGAACATTCCCATGGGCCTGTTCCGCGCTAAGGACGGCCACATCAACATCGCCGGATCCAACAACGAGCTCTATGGCCGGCTCTGCCGGGCGCTCGAGGCTCCTGAGCTCCTCGACAATCCGCGCTACCGGACCGAGGATGGCCGCGCGCAGCATCGCGACGAGCTCAATGCTGCGATCGAGGAGTACACGAGCCGGCGGAGCTCGGCCGACTGGATCGAGGTGCTGAACCGCGCCGGCGTGCCCTGCGGTCCCGTCAACCGCATCGACCAGGTGTTCGCGGACCCGCAGGTGGAGCATCTCGGCATCGCGCAGGCGGTCGAGCATCCCACGCTCGGCCGCATCCGCTTGGTCGGCGAGCCTATGGCGCTCGACGGCGCCCGCCCGCCGCTCCGCTCTGCGACGCCGGAGCTTGGCGAGCACACCGAGCGGGTGCTGCGCGATCTCGGCTACGACAATGCCGCCATCACGGCGTTGCGGACGGGAAAAGTGATCTGAGCGAGCTCTACGCCGGCGCCAGGTTCATGACGCCGACCGTGCAACCGACGGCGAAGATCGGGATCGGCGTATAGCACCAGATCTCGCCGGTCGAGCCCTCGGCGGCGCCCGCGACCGCGATGAAGGTGCGGATCTCGAAGCCGCCTTGTCCGCCCTCGCGGTAGGTCTCGGCGTCGCTGTAGGTGATGAGCGTCTCGCGCCGATTGGCGGTCCAGCGCTCGAGGAAATCGCGGTCCCAGGCTTCGTTGATCTTGCCGGAATTGGGTGTCGCCGGCCAATGCGAGATGCCGCCGGTGCCGACGAGCGCGATGCGCTCGGGCATCTCGTCGGCCGCATGTCGGAGAGCGCGGCCGAACGCATACGCGCGATGCAGAGGCGTCAGCGGTGGCCCCTGGCAATTGATGTTCGCGGGGATCACCGGCACGTCGTAGCGCGGGGTCAGGAAATGCAGCGGCACCATGATGCCGTGATCGAACAACCATTCCTCCGCGTAGGAAACATCGACTTCGTGCAACAGCCGCGCGATCAGGCGCTCGGATAGAGCGCGATCTCCGGGCACGCGCCGGCGCGGTATCCGGAGCCACGTCTCGTCCTCGATCGGGCCCTCGTAGTGATCGGCCATGCCCACGGCGAATGCCGGCATGTTGTTCATGAAGAAATTGGCGAAGTGCTCGGCGGCCACCACGACGAGCGCGTCGGGCCGAGCCGCCTCGATCGCGAGGCGCAGGCGCTCCATCGCCGCATAGAACGTGTCGCGCTGGACCGGATCCGCGCGCTCGGCGCGGCCGGTGATGCCGGGCGCATGGCTGCAGGCGCCCGCGAAGACCAACGGCACCGGCTAGTCCTCGACCAAGGCGTAGACGCCAGCGCGCACGGCCCCATGCCGTCGCACGCCCTCGCGCATGGCCTCAAGATAGGCGCTCCATTCGAAGCCGCAATAAGAGGCGTAATGCATAAGGATCTGGCCATTGACGCCCAGCACATAGAGCAAGCCGATATCGGGCTTGCGAATCGCCTCGCGCTCTTCCGGCGTCAGCTCGTAGGACGCGAGCACCGCCTCCGCCTCCTCGGCGAAGCGTCGCCGCAGCTCGGGGTCGCGATTGAGCTGATAGAGCACCTTCTGGACGTAGTAGAGGCTCATCGCGGCAAGTCTAAGTCCGCGCGAGTGGCCGGCGCAACGAGGGCGCCCAGCTCAGCTCCGTTCCACCGCCGCGATATCGGCCGCGGTCTTGGGCAAGCTCGCGAGCTCGCCGACGGTGATCGGCTTCACCGGCGGCCGCAGTCGGTAATAGCCGATCTCGTCGGGCGAGACGCCGTGGGCGTCCGCCAGCATCTCCGTAACCGTGAGGCCGCAGAGCCGACCCTGACAAGGTCCCATGCCGCACCGGAGGTAGGCTTTCAGCTGATTGGGCCCGATCCGCTCGAGCGCGGCGGCATCGCGCACCTGACGCGCGGTAACTTCCTCGCAACGGCAGACCAGCGTCTGTCCGCGAGGCACTCGAAACCGCTTCGCCGGCCGGAACAATCGATCGAGGAACCGTCGCCCGCGCTGCGCCTCGCGCAAGGCGCCGACATGCGGCGCCGCCATTCGGTCCCTTGCGGCGGCTTCGATCCGTCGCAAGCGATGGGCGGCGTCGAGCGCCGCCAAGCGTCCACGTTGCTCCGCCGCCACGGCGCCCGCGATGCCGGCGCCGTCGCCGGCGATTGCCACCGTCTCGACCGAGCTCTGGCCCCAAGCATCCAGCACCGGCACGAAGCAGAGCTGCGTCTCGTTCCAGATGTGCTTGCAGCCGATGGCAACCGCCAGGTTGACGTTCGGCGCCACCCCTTGGTGCAGCAGCAGCGTGTCCGCGCGCAGGTTGACCTCGAGGCCGCCCGAGGTGCGGTACGTGACGTCCGTGAGCCGGTCGCCGCCTCCGGCGCGCAGCGCGATGACCGAGCGGATCAGGTTCGCCCGTCGGCGAACCTCGGCGACCAGCTCGAAGCCTTCACGCAGGTAGCTCGAGCGCAGGAAGCCCGACAGAAACGGCAGTGCGCGGCCAAGATTGCCCCGCAGCGTCGTCTCGAGAATGGTCGTGAGCGTCCCGCCCGCGCGGAGATACTGCGCCGCCAACAGCCAGAGGAGCGGTCCCGTGCCGGCAAGAACGACGCGGCCGGAGCCCACCAGCGCCGCGGACTTCAGCAGGATCTGCGCGGCGCCGGCGGTCATGACGCCCGGCAGCGTCCAGCCTTGGATTGGAAACGGCCGCTCGAACGCGCCGGTGGCGAGGATCACGCGCTTGGCATTCAGCATCCGGACGCCGCCGCCGACGGAGACGCCGATCTCGCCCTCGCGCGAGACGGTCCAGACCGTCGCCTGCGGCACATAGTGCGCGGCGCTCGCGTGGAACGTCTCCACCAACGCGGCGCCGCGCCAATAGGCTTCGCCGAGGATCGCGGGATCGCGCAGCGGGGTCTCGGTCATCGAGCGATAGATCTGGCCGCCCGGCGTCGCCTGCTCGTCGAGGACGACGGTGTCGATGCCGAGCTCGGCCGCCGCGATGGCCGCAGCCATTCCGGCCGGGCCCGCGCCGATGACCGCGAGCTCGTAGCTCTGCTTCAACAGCGGCCCGCTCACGGACCGACCGGGCGTCGGCCGCGCTGCGTCTCGATACGCATGCCTTCTCGGACCTGCGCCAGGCAGGCCTGCCGACTGCCGACACCATCGATCGCTACCAGGCAATCGAAGCAGACGCCCATCATGCAATAGGGTCCGCGTGAAGCGCCCGAGACGCCCGTGGTTCGAAAGGCCTGGAAGCCCGCCGCCAGCAGCGCCGCGGCGACGGAGTCGCCGGCCCGCGCCGAAACAGGGAGGCCATCGACGGCGATGGTGACCACGGCGACGGCGGCGTCAGGCAGCCGTCTGAACATCGAACCTCCGCGCGCTGAACACATCCAGATCCGCCGAGAGACTGCCGGCGGCGATCATCGGGGCGAGCACGAGCGCGTGCGCCGCCGCCAAGGTGACGCCGCTATGGCAGGTCGCAAGAAAGGCGCCCGGCCGGCTCGAGGACTCGTCATAGATGGGAAATCCATCTTGCGTCATCACCCGCAGGCCCGCCCAGGTGCGCACCACATTGAGCGATTTCAACAACGGGAACATGCGGACGGCGCGGCTCGCAATAGCGGAGGTGACGCCGAGGCCGACACCGTCGTCGAGCCCGGCCTCTTCCGCGGAATCGCCGAGCATGACCGTGCCCTCGTCGGTCTGGCGGATGGTGACGAGGGGATGATCGAGAAACCGCTCGGCGCGCTCGGTCACCACGATCTGACCGCGTTGCGGCCGCACGGGCGCCCTGAGCCCCACCATGGGTGCGAGCCGCGCGTTGCCGATGCCGGCCGCCAGCACCACCTTCTCCGCCCGGACCGCCGTGCTCGAATTGCGGAGAAAGAAGACCCCGTTGTGATAGTCGATCGCATGCACGACGTGGCTTGGCCGATATTCCGCGCCGAGCTGCCGCATGCCCACGTGGAGCGCGTAGAGCAGCCGCAGCGAATTGCATTGGCCGTCGAGCGGGCAGTAGCTCGCACCCGCGACCTCCGGCCCGATCTGGGGCAGCCGCTTCAGAAGCCCGTCCCGGTCCAGGATCTCATAGGGATAGCGCACCATGTTGGGCTGATTGTGCAGGCGCTGCAGGAGGCGAGCGCGCGCCTCCAGCTCCGCCACGGAGAGCGCCAAGGTGAAGCCGCCCGGACGCGAGAACGCCACGTCGATGCCGGTAGTCTGCTTGAGCTCCTGCGCCAGGCCTTGCCAGGCATCGGAGGATTGCTTGGTCCAGGCCGCGTAGTCCGGCATCCCCAAGCCTTTGCTTTGCACCCAGACGAGCGCGAAGTTGGCTCGGGACGCGCGATGGGCGATATCGCCCTCGTCGAGCACAACGACGCGCTGATGGGCGCGTGCGATCCCCCAAGCGAGCGCCGCCCCCACGAGACCGCCGCCGACCACCGCCACATCGAACTCGACCGTCATGGCGCGTACATCGGCGACCCCAGGCGTTAGAGGTGCTTGGCGTAGGCCCGATAGGTCTTCGGCACTTGCCGGTGCGTGCCGAGAAAGGCGTGTTTCGACATGTCGGGGGAATAGCGGCTCGCCGGCGGATGCCGGCCCAGCGCCTCCGCGACCGCGCGGATGTGATGCGGGCCCGCGCCGCAGCAGACACCGAGGTAGCGGATACCGAGCCCGTAGGCCTCCTTGGCGAACTCGCCGAGCTCGTAGCGGTTGCAGGTGAAGGGATCGAGCGCGGTCGGGAACGGACGGTCGCCAGGGATGCAGCCGCAGTCGGCGTCCTGCAGCGACTGGAAGGTCGGCTGCTTCTTGCTAGTGCGGTAGGGCACCGGCAGCGCCGCCACCTCGCATCGCACCGCCCGACGGATCCTCTTCAAGAGCGGCATCATGGTGCGGGGGCCTCGGATGCAGTTGAGGCCGACCACATCGGCGCCGGCGCCCTCCAGGCGCTTCATCGCCTCGACCACCGGAAGTCCCTCGCGGGTGACATCGTCGCGGTGGATCGCCAGCGTCACTACCGCCGTCTTGTTGGCCCGCTTGATCGCCTCGAGGGCGAGCAGGGCTTCCGAGAGATAGCCGATGGTCTCCGCGATGACGAAGTCGACGCCCGCATCCGCGGCCCAACCCACCTGCTCCTCGAACATGCCGCGGACAGCCTTCTCGGTTTTCGAGTCCTTGGGGTCGTAGACGTTGGTATTGCAGATATCGCCCGCGAACAGCGTTCCGGTATCACGCGCGACCTTCTTGGCGAGCCTGAGGGCAGTCAGGTTCATCGCCTTGAGGTCCTTCTCGCGCCCGATCAAGCGCAGCTTCGCGCGGTGGGCATAGTAGGTGAAGGTCTCGACCACGTCGGAGCCCGCGTGCACGAATTCGCGGTGCAACTGCTCCACAAGGTCCGGGTGCTCGAGCACGATCTCCGGCACGAACGCACCCGCCTGCAGGTAGCCCCGTCGCTCGAACTCGAAGAGATATCCTTCGGCGCAGATCACCGGACTTTTCGCCAGCCGCGCCGGCAGCGACATCGATTTGGCGGATTTCCGCGCAGCCATGTGCTCTCCTCGAAAGCTCTTCAGCTCACCCGGCAGCCGAACTCCAACGCGGCATCGATGATGGTCTCCCAGGCCGAGACGGCAAACCCGCGAAGGACGAAAATGTCGAAGCCATTCTCTGTCCGGCAATATAGCAGCACGCCAATCTGGCCGAACTGGCTTTGCGCACAGGTGCCGGGCGGGAAGGCGGCGGGATCGACATCGAGGGTACAAAGCTTCGCCAGCAAAACGCGCGTCTGGGGCCCATCGACTCGAAGCGCCGTGCGCGCGTGACTCAGGTCCGTGATGGCCGCGACATCGCCGGGGCAGTGATGGGAGAGAAGCGACGCCAAATCGCGCGACTCGGGCTCGACCGCGAGCCAGCGCCCTGGCCCGGTCCAGAGCAGGGTCGAGTCGCCGGAGATGGCGACGCCGTTGCGGCCGGCGGGCGCGGGCGCGCCGAGCGCGGCACCGACGCCCGCCGCCGCGCGCTCCGCATCGAAGGCCGCCACCTGGACCACGGTCAGCGGCCGCAGTTCCCGGATCTCGATGCCGGGACCGGCCGGCCCGGCGGCGCCATAGACACCGGGCTTCAGGCAGTCGGCAAGCGCCGAGCGGCGCTCAGCCATGGAGGCGCTTCCCCTCGGGATCGACGAAGACGGGGTCTACCACCCGCACGGGCACTGTCGCGCCGTCTTCGAGGAGGTAGGAAGCGTAGAGCGTCTCCCCTTTGCGCGCGAGGCCCCCGCTCACCAGCGCCAGCGCAACCGAGTGCCCCAGTACCGGACTGTGGGCGGCCGAGGCGATGTGGCCGAGGCTCCTCGTCGGCAAGGTGGGCGCCGGCACCCCGACGATCTGGGCACCGGGCCGCAATTTCGACGTGCCGTCGGCGGGGACCAATCCGACGAGGCGCAGCCGCGCGGCCTCCTTGAGCGCGGTGCGCTCGCGCAGATGCTTGCCGATGAAATCCGGCTTCTTCGCGGAGACCAGTCGGCCGAGGCCGAGATCCTCGGGCGTGGTGCGGCCGTCGAGCTCGGGTCCGGCGACGTGGCCTTTCTCGATGCGCAGCACGCCCATCGCCTCGGTGCCATAGGGGATGATGTTGTCTCCGGCGCCCGCGGTCAGCATCGCCTTCCAGAGGGCGAGTCCGTGGTCGGCGGGCGTGTTGATCTCGTAGGCGAGCTCGCCGGAGAAGCTGATGCGGAAGATGCGCGCGGGCAGCCCGGCAATGCGCGCTTCGCGCACGCCCATGAAGGGCAGGCTCGCGTCGGTCACATCGAGTCCTTCCACGACGCGCGCCAGCACCGCCCGGCTCTGCGGGCCCGCAAGCGCCATCGCCGCCCACTGCTCGGTCTCCGAGGTGACCTGGACGCGCAGCTCCGGCCATACGACCTGCAGGAGATACTCGAGGTGCATCAGCACCGCCGCGGCGTTCGCGGTGGTCGTGGTCATGAAGTAGCGCTGATCGGCGATCCGGCTGGTGGTGCCGTCGTCGAACACGATGCCGTCCTCGCGCAGCATCAACCCATAGCGCGCCTTGCCAACCGGCAAATTGGCCCAGGCATTGGCATAAACCCGCTGCAGGAACTCGGTGGCGTCGGGGCCTTGCACGTCGATTTTGCCGAGGGTCGAGACATCGACGAGACCGACGGCGTTGCGGACATGCGCGGCTTCCCGCGCGACCGCTTGCGCCGGCGTCTCGCCCGTGCGCGGATAGCACCGCGGCCGCATCCAGAGCCCCGTCTCGATCATCACGGCGCCCTGCGCCACGTGCCAATCGTGCATCGGCGTGCGCCGGATCGGCATGAAGTGCAGCCCGATCTCGCGGCCCGCCAGCGCACCGATCGTGACGGGCGTGAAGGGCGGCCGGAACGTGGTGGTGCCGACGGCAGGGATCGCCTCGCCGCGCAACTGCGCCAGCAAGGCGAGGCCGTTGACGTTCGCGGTCTTGCCCTGGTCAGTCCCCATGCCGAGCGTGGTGTAGCGCTTCAGGTGCTCGACCGAGACATAGCCCTCGCGCGCGGCAAGGCCGAGGTCCTCCACGGTAACGTCGTCCTGGATATCGACGAAACGCTTGCCGCGCCGGCCTGCCCATACGGGAACCATCCAGAGCGCCTGCGGCGGGCGCAGGGCCTCGTCGGGTATCGCCGGGGGCGAGACGCCGCCGGGCTTCGTGAAACCCGCGGCTGCGGCCGCCTCCGCCCCGCCTCGGGCCCCTTCGGCAAGGCACGCGCCCAATCCGAAGGAACCACCGGCCGCCCCGATGGAGCGCACCCTGGCGCGGCCGGTGCTCGGGACGAAGCTGAGCTGCGCCTCGTCCCAAGCGAGTTTGCCGCCGGCGTGGCAGTGCAGGTGTATGGTCGGATTGAGCCCGCCGGACACCGCGAGCAGATCGCAGTCGATCCGTCGGACCGCGGAGCCCTCCGCGAGCGGCGCCACATCCACTGCGGTAAGGCCGAACCGGCCATAGGTCGCCACCACCGCATGGCCCGAGAGCACGGGAATTCCCGAAAGGGGGTTGGTGCCCGCACCCCCTTCCGCCACGCGGCTCTCCACCACCGCGGCGACCGCGATGCCGGCGGCGGCGAGGTCGAGAGCCGTGCGATAGCCCGCGTCGTTGTTGGCGAACACCACTGCGCGGCTGCCGGGCCGGACACCGTATTGATGGACGTAGGCGCGCGCGGCCGAGGCCAGCATGACGCCGGGCCGGTCGTTCCCCGCGAATATCAGCGGCCGCTCGATCGCACCGGTCGCAAGCACGATCTGCCGCGCGCGCACCGTCCAGCGGCGCTGACGCGGCGTATGGTCGGGCGGCACCGGCAGGTGGTCGGCGACGCGCTCGATGAGCGCCGCCATGCCGTGATCGAAGAGCCCGAAAGCGGTCGTGCGGGGGAGCACACGCAGGTTCGGCAGGGTTGCGAGCTCCGCCGCGATGCGGCGCGCCCAGACCGCGCCGGGCTCGTCGCCGATCGCGCGGTTCTCGCGCAGGAGCGAGCCGCCGAGCTCGGCACGCTCGTCGCAGAGGATGATGCGCGCGCCGGCGCGGGCGGCGGCGAGCGCGGCCATGAGTCCCCCGGGGCCCCCACCCACCACCAGCACGTCGCAATGGGCGCTGCGGTGCTCGTAGCGGTCGGGATCGCGCTCGACCGGCGCCGTGCCCAGGCCGGCGGCTCGGCGGATGTAATGCTCGTAGGTCATCCAGCCCCGGGGCGGCCACATGAAGGTCTTGTAGTAGAAGCCCGCCGGGAAGAGCGGCGAGAGCCGGTCATTGATGCCGAGCAGGTCGAAGCGGAGCGATGGCCAGCGGTTCTGGCTCTGGGCCTCGAGCCCGTCATAAAGCTCGACCATGGTGGCGCGGGTATTGGGCTCGTGCCGGGCGCCGCGGCGCATCGCCACCAGCGCGTTCGGCTCCTCGGGACCGGCGGTGAAGACGCCACGGGGACGGTGGTACTTGAAGCTCCGCCCCACCAGGCGAACGCCGTTCGCCAGCAGCGCGGAGGCGAGGGTGTCGCCCGCGAGCCCGGTCATGCGCTTGCCATCGAAACTGAATGACAGCGGACGGGCGCGATCGATCGCGGTGCCGCCGGAGGCCGAGCGGAAGCGCTCGGTCACTTGCGCGCTCCCCCGCGGGGCGCGGAGGTAGCCGTGATCTCGTGCGTCAACACGTTGCGCTCGACCTCCACGAAACGCCGGCAACCGCCGGTGTGGTGCCAGAGCTCGCGGTGCGGTCCGCGCGGGTTGTCGCGGAGGTAGACGTAGTCGGCGAAAGCGGCCTCGCCGGCATCCGGGGCGGGGCGGCGCACGGTTGCGTCACCCGAATAGGTGAACTCGATATGGTCGCGCGCGCCGCACCAGGGGCACTCGATCAGCAGCATCTGGCGTGCCCCTTAATGCGCATTGGGCGTCGGTCCGGCGCCGCGCTCGTCGATCACCGCGCCGCGCGCGAAGCGGTCGAGGGTGAAGGCCTCGTTGAGCGGGTGCGGCCGGTCCTGCGCGATGGTATGAGCGAACACGAAGCCCGAGGCGGGCGTCGCCTTGAAGCCGCCGTAGCACCAGCCGCCGTCGATATAGAGCCCATCGATCGGCGTTTTTCCGATGATCGGGCTGCCGTCCATAGTCATGTCCATGACGCCGCCCCAGAGGCGCATCATGCGCAGTCGGCTCATCAGTGGCAGGACAGCGAGCCCGGCCGCGAGCGTATGCTCCACCATCGGCATATTTCCGCGCTGCGCGTAGCTGTTGTACATGTCGATGTCGCCACCCATGACCAGCTCGCCCTTGTCGGACTGGCTCACATAAAAATGCCCGACGCCGAAGGTGACGACGCTGTCGAAGAACGGCTTCAGCGGCTCCGACACGAACGCCTGCAGCACGTGGCTCTCGATCGGGAGCCGCAGCCCCGCCATGGCCGCGACATGGCCGGAGTGGCCAGCGACCGCGATCCCGACCTTGTCGGCGAGGATGGTGCCGCGGGTGGTCTCGACGCCGCGCACGCGGCCCTGCTCCACGCGGATCCCCGTCACCTCGCAATTCTGGATGATGTCGACGCCGCGGCGGTCGGCGGCGCGCGCGAAGCCCCAGGCGACGGCGTCATGCCGCGCGGTGCCGCCGCGTCTCTGAAGTAGACCGCCATAGATCGGGAACCGCACATGGTCGGAATAGTCGAGCATCGGCACCATGCGTTGCACCGCGGCGCGGTCCAGCAGCTCCGCGTCGATGCCGTGCAAGCGCATGGCATTGCCGCGCCGCGCATAGGCGTCCATCTGCGAGTCCGAATGCGCGAGGTTAAGCATGCCGCGCTGGCTCACCATGGCGTTGTAATTAAGGTCCCGGCTCAGGCCCTCCCAGAGCTTGAGCGAGAACTCGTAGAAATACGCATTGGGCTCGAGCAGGTAGTTCGAGCGGATGATGGTGGTGTTGCGCCCGGTATTGCCGCCGCCGAGCCAGCCCTTCTCCAGCACGGCCACGTCGGTGATGCCGTGCTCCTTGGCGAGGTAATAGGCGCTGGCGAGCCCATGCCCGCCGGCACCGATGATGATCACGGAATAGCGCGGCTTCGGCGCGGGATCGCGCCAGGCCCGCGGCCAGTGCCGATGCCCGGTAAGCGCGTGCTTGGCGAGGGAAAATGCGGAGTAAGAGAGAGCCATGCCCCAGACCGAACTCGCCTGCCGCCTCTTGGGTGCGGATCAGGTCGGTGCATGCTAATAGGCCGCGGGGCCGGCGCCATCAATATTTTTCGCTGGCGGGGTTGTCCGATTGGCGGCTGGACGGGCCGCCTCACGAATTTCCTGGCCCAGGCGGCCTATCCCTATCGACTGCCCGAGCACGTCGCGATCGTCGACCGGGCGATCGTTCCGGGCCTGCGGATTTTGTTGAGCGCGCCTCAACCAGCGCATGCTCCACTGTGGCGAGGCGCGGGCCGAACCAGGTCCTGCGCCGGGAAAGGCTGGGACGGGTTCATTCGGAGATTGGGTAGGCAGACCCGATATATTGAATGGAATCAACGATGGGAATTAGCGAAAAGTCCCGTTTGGAGAGCCAATGAGCGGAGTCTGCGCGTCCCGACTCCGACCTCGCCGCGGCGATAGCTCCTGCCTTCTCGCGGAGCGCCGGAGGGTGGCTCCTTGGACGCCGCGGAGCTGCTGGCTGGCTTGGGATGAGAGCCGAGCTAAGCCTTGGCGATGCGGTCGAGGGTTCGGCGGAAGTTGGCGATGATGCGCTCCTCGGCGGCGTGATGGCGCTCGCGGACGACCCAGCGCCCGCCGACCATCACGTCGCGGACCACCGTGATCTCGCTCGCAAAAATGAAGGAATCGATGAGCGCGTCCCGTTCGCGGCGGTAGAGCGAGGGGGCGCTGGGATCGAGCACGAGCAAATCCGCGCGATAACCGGGGGTGAGGGCGCCGGCGCGGCGGCCGAGCGCCTGGGCGCCGCCCGCGACCGCCGCCTGCCAGAGCGCGAGGCCCGTCGATCCGGCCTTGCCCGATGGGGCAAGCGCGCGGCGGCGCTCGCGCAGGCGCTGGCCGTATTCGAGCCAACGCAGCTCCTCGATCGGGCTCAGGGATACGTGGCTGTCGGAGCCGATGCCCCAGCGACCCCGGGCATCGAGGTAGGGCGGCAGGGGGAAGAAGCCGTCGCCGAGGTTGCCCTCGGTGGTGGGGCAGAGCCCCGCGACGGCACCGGTGGCGGCGAGCCGCCGGGTCTCCGCGCCGTCCATGTGAGTCGCGTGCACCAGGCACCAGGCCGGATCGACCGGCGCGTGGTTGAGCAACCAAGCCACCGGCCGCGTGCCCGACCACGCGAGGCACTGCTCGACCTCACGGATCTGCTCGGCAACGTGGATGTGGATGGGCGCGGTGGGATCGAGCCCGCGGAGGGCCGCGGTCGCGGCAGCGAGCGGCTCGGGCGGCACCGCGCGGAGCGAGTGATGCGCGAGCCCTACGCGGACCTCCGGTTTGCCGGCGTGTCGCCGCCTCGTCTCCTCGATGATCGCGAGCACGCCTTCGACCGTGTTGACGAAGCGGCGCTGGCCCTCCGTCGGCGCGGCCCCACCGAAGCCGCTGGTCTGGAACAACGCCGGCAGCAGCGTGATGGCGATGCGGGACTCCTGCGCGGCCGATATCACGGCCTCGCTCATCGCGGCACGATCGGCATAACGGCGGCCGTCGCGGCCATGGTGGAGGTAGTGGAACTCGGCGACGCCCGTGTACCCCGCCTTCAGCATGTCGAGATAAAGCTGTGCTGCGATCGCCGTCACGTCCTCCGGCTCGAGCACCGCGAGGAAGCGGTACATGGCTTCGCGCCAGCTCCAGAAATCGTCGCCGGTCGGGCTCGCGCGCTCGGTCAATCCCGCCATCGCGCGCTGGAAGGCGTGGGAGTGCAGATTGGGCATGCCGGGCAGAACGGGGCCGGCGAGCCGCTCGGCCCCGTCGGGCGCGACGCCCGCCTCGACCGCCGCGAGGGTGCCGTCGGCATCAAGGGTGAGGCGGACGTTCTCCACCCAGCCCTGGGGAAGCAGCGCGCTCTTCGTGAACAGCACGGTCATGGCGTGGTCGCCGCCGCAGTGGTCGGGGGAAAGAGATGACAGGCGACGCCGCGGTCTTTGCTGACCTGCACCCAGGACGGATAGACGTGCTTGCAGACCTCCATGGCGCGCGGGCAGCGCGGGTGGAAGTGGCAACCGGAGGGCGGCGCCAGCGCGGAGGCGATCTCGCCCTCAAGCTTCGCCATCACCACCTTCGCCTTGGGATCCGGTACCGGCGAGGCGTTGCGCAGCGCGCGCGTATAGGGATGCAGCGGCTCGTCGAAGATCGCGGGCACCGGACCCTTCTCGACGATGCGACCCAGATACATCACGGCGACGCTGCGGCAGAAATGCCGGACCACGCCCAGGTCGTGCGAGATGAAGATGAAGCTGAGCTTCCGCCGCTCCTGCAGTCCGCGCAGCAGGACCAGGATCTGCGCCTGGATCGAGACATCGAGCGCCGAGACCGGCTCGTCTGCGATGATCAGCTCCGGCTGTAGCACGAGGGCACGGGCGATGCCGATGCGCTGGCGCTGCCCGCCGCTGAACTCGTGCGGATATTTCGCCGCGGCATCGCTGGGCATGCCGACCTCGGCGAGGACGGCACGCACCGCCGCTTGAATATCGTGCGCCGTGCCCAGGCGATGCACGGTCATCGGCTCCGCGAGGGTTTGCCCGATGGTGCGACGTGGGTTCAGCGAGGAATAAGGATCCTGGAACACGATCTGCATCTCCCGGCGCACGCGCCGGAGCACCGCCGCGCTCGCCGCGAGCACGTCCTCGCCCTTGAAGCGGACGCGACCGGCATCGGGCTCGATCAAACGCAGGATCGAGCGCCCCGCCGTCGATTTGCCGCAGCCGGATTCGCCGACCAGGCCGAACGCCTCGCCAGCCTTCACCGAGAAGGAAACATCGCTGAGCGCCTGCACCGTGCCGACCGAGCCGCCGAGGAATCCGCGTCGGACCGCGAAGGATTTGCTGAGGTTCTCGACCTCCAGGAGCGCCTCGGTCATCCCGCCTCCGCGCCGTCGCCGGCGCGCACCCAGCAGCGGACCTCGTGACCTCCGAGTCCGGGCACGGGCACCAGCGGCGGCACCTCGAGAGAGCAGCGCGCGATCCGGAGCGGGCAGCGGTCGGCATAGCGGCATCCCGCCGGCATGGCCGTGATCGGCGGCACCTGGCCTGGGATCGGCTTCAGGTCGAGGGCGTCGCGATCCACCCGCGGGATCGAACGCAAGAGCGCCTCGGTATAGGGATGCGTCGGATGGGCGAACAACTCCTCGACACCCGCGAGCTCGACGATGTCGCCTGCATACATGACGGCGACGCGGTCGGCGATCGAGGCCACCACGCCGAGGTTGTGGGTGATGAAGATCATGGCCATGCCGTCGCTCGCCTTGAGCTCCGCCAGCAAGGCCAGGACCTGGGCCTGGATGGTGACGTCGAGCGCGGTGGTCGGCTCGTCCGCGAGCAGCACCTCGGGCCCGCAAGCGAGCGCCACCGCGATCATCACGCGCTGCCGCATCCCGCCGCTGAACTGATGCGGATAGTCGCCGAAGCGGCTCGACGCCGAGGGGATCTTCACGTGCTCCAGGAGTTCGAGCGCGCGGGCGCGCGCGGCCCTCGCCGAGAGATCCGTGTGATAGCGCAGCGCCTCCGCGACCTGGAAGCCCACGGAAAGCACCGGATTGAGCGAGGTCATCGGCTCCTGAAAGATCATGGAGATCCGATTGCCGCGGATCTTTTCCATCTCGCGCTCGCCGAGGCTCAAGAGATCGCGGTCGTCCAGCATCACGCGGCCCGAGCTCACGCGGCCGTTCGCCTTGGGCACCAGCCCGATGATCGAGAGCGCGGTGATGCTCTTGCCGCAGCCGGACTCGCCCACCAGCGCCAGCGTCTCGTTGCGGCCGAGGGTGAAGCCGACGCCGCGCACCGCCGGATACCAGGTGCCGCCAATGCGAAACTCCGTGGTGAGGTTCTCGACCACCAACGCGGGGGCGGCGTTCCGCTCACTCATGACGCAGCCTCGGGTCGGTGGCATCGCGCAAGCCGTCGCCGAGCATGTTGAGGCCCAGCATGATCACGAGGATCGCCAAGCTCGGAAACACCGCGAGCCAGGGCGAATCCAGGATGTTCTCGAAGCCCTCGCGGATCATGCCGCCCCAGGTGGCCGTGGGCGGCCGCACGCCCAGACCGATGAAGCTGAGCGACGCCTCGGTTCGGATTGCCGTGGCGAGCCAGAGCGAGGCCATGACCAGGATCTCGTCGACGATGTTGGGGAGTATGTGCACGATCATGATGCGCAGATTCGAGAATCCGAGCGCGCGACCGGCCTCCACGAAATCGCGCTCCTTGATCGTGAGCGTCGGTGCGCGGGCAATGCGTGCGAACGGCGCGATCGCCGTCAGCGTGATCGCGAGGATGAGGTTTCCGACCGTCGGCCCCAGCATCGCCACCACCAGCAAACCCATCACCAGGGTCGGAAAGCTCAGCAGCACGTCCATCGCCGCCATCACGACGCGATCGAAGGTGCCGCCGATATAGCCCGCGAGCATGCCCAAGGTGCCGCCGATCACGATCGCCAGCAGCACCGCCGACGTCCCCACCAGCAAGGACACCCGCCCACCCCAGAGGATGCGCGAGAGGATGTCGCGGCCGAAGCTGTCGTTGCCGAGCGGGAAATCCGCCGATGGCGAGGCGAGACGCTGCAGTACGTCCTGCTCCAGGGGATCGTGGGGCGAGAGCCAGGGCGCCAAGAGCGCGCTCAGCGCCACCGCGAACACCAGCGCCGCGCCAAAAGACGCCATCTTGTGGCGCGTGATGGCGGCGCCGAGGCGCGCCCAGGCGCCGCGCTCGGGCACTGTCGCGATCGCGCTCATTGGCGCTTCACCCGGGGATCGATCAGCCCGTAGGTCAAGTCGGTGAGCAGGTTCGCGATCACGATAAAGAAGGCGTAGATCACCATCATGCCCTCGAGCAGCGTGTAGTCGCGCTGATTGAGCGCGTTGATGATGAGCTTGCCGAGGCCCGGCCGGTTGAACACGATTTCCGTCAGCACGGAATTGCCGATCAGCACGCCGAGATAGAGGCCCACCACAGTCACCACGGGAATGAGCGCGTTGCGGAGCGCGTGGCGCCAGATCACCACGCGCGCCGGCACGCCTTTGGCGCGGGCGGTGCGGATGTAATCCTCACCGAGCACGCCCAGCATGCTCGAGCGCGCGACCCGCATGACATAGGCCACCATGATGAGGCCGAGATTGATCGCCGGGAGCGCAAGCGCGCGCAGCATGTCGAGTGCCCCGCCGGATCTCGCCTCGGAGATCACCGGGAACCAACGCAGCTCGATCGCGAAGACCAGCAGCAGCAGGATCGCCGATACGAAGGCGGGAAAAGAAAGGCCGGTCAGCGAGAAGAAGCGCGCGAAATAGTCGACGGCGCCATTGCGGTGGCGCGCCGCCACGATACCGAGGGGCAATCCCAGCACCACGCCGATCGCGAGCGCGGTCAGCGTGAGGTCGATGGTGTAAGGCAGTACCGACGCGACCTCGCTCCACACCCGCTGATGCGTCACCAGAGAGGCGCCGAGATCACCCTGCAGCACCTGGCCGAGGAACTCGACGTATTGGGCGGCGATCGGCTGGTCGAGGCCGAGCTGGTGGCGCACCGCCGCCAGCGCCTGCTGGCTCGCCTGATCGCCCAAGATGATCATGGCGGGATCGCCGGGCGCGATGCGCACGAAGAAGAACACCACCGTCAACACGGCGAGCAGCGTCGGCACCGCGATCAGGAGCCGCTTGGCGATGTAAGTCAGCACCTCCGCGCCTCGGGCGAGGTCAGGCGCGGCATCCGGGCCGCCCGCGCGCTCGCGGCCCGCCCCCGCCTATTGCTGGAGCGTCGAGAGCTCGTTGATGAGCGGGCCGAGGGTGAGCGAGGCATCGAGCTTGTAGCCGAAGGCGAACCGGTCGCGATGCGCCCAGACCTGCAGCTGCTCATAGAGCGGCACCGCGCAGACCTGCTGCACGAGCTTGTCCTGCGCCTCCTTCCAGAGCGCTTTCTGCTTGGCGGCGTCGGTCTCGGAGCGGGCGGCATCGATCTCCTGATCGGCCATTGCGCAGTGGGAGAAGTTGGTGACCGCCGTCGGGGTGCCGACGATGCTGCGCGAGTGGAAGAACTGGGTGAGGTAGACGTCGGCCACCGGCAGCCGCGCGGCCGAGTACATCACGACTTGGCTCAGGTCCTTGCGGATCTGCGCATGGAAGGTCGGATGGTCCACGACGTCCAGCTGCAAGTCGATGCCGACCTTCTTCAGCTGCGCCTGCACGATCTGCATGGTGTTGAGCATGGTCGATAGCTGGGTCTGGATCGCCTTGATGGTGAGCCCGTTGGCATATCCGGCCTCGCTCAGCAGTTGCTTCGCCTTGGCGGGGTCAAAGGGATAGAGCGGCGCATTCTCGTCCGTGCCGAGATAGTCGTGCGGGATGATGGAAACGGCCTCGCGCGCGGTAAGCTCGCCCTTGAATTTCACCAGCTCCTTGCGGTTGAGGGCGTAGGCGATCGCCTGGCGCACGCGAAGGTCGTCGAGCGGCGGCTTGGTGGTGTTCAGGTTGACGTCCGAGAGCTCGCCCGGCCCGAACACGTCGACGACGGTGTGCCGCTCCTTCTGCATGCGCTCCGCCCAGGTCTGATCCTGACGGCCGTAGATCAGATCGATCTCGCCGGATTGATAGGCGAGGTCGCGCGTGGCGTCGGAGGGAATGTACTTGTAGACGATCTTGTCGATCTTGGGCGCGCCGCGGAAATAGTTCTTGTGGGCGGCCAGCACCACGGACTGATTGGGTGTGTACTCGGAGTAGCCGAAGGGTCCGGTGCCGACGGCTTGAGTGCGAAAATCCTCGCCCAGCTTCTCCACAGCCTTCTTGCAGACGATATTGCCGCTCTGATAGGCGGTGAGCAGGCCCAGAACGTTGGGCGGGCGCTG
>DASZHJ010000269.1:0-20406 GCA_035938015.1 Allostellaceae bacterium | reverse complement strand
CCCCCTCCCTACCCTCCCCCTCAAGGGGGGAGGGGCAACTCGGTCGAGCGTGCAAACACCGGGCGGTTGCCAACCTACTCCGCCCCGCTGACGAGAGCTCCACGCTAGTCGCGCGCGACCGAAATGCCGCGCGCTTCGAGCGCTTTTTGCACACTATCACGCCCGACCAGATGTGCAGCGCCCACGGCCATGAAGGTCACGCCCTGGCCGGATTTGAGGCGCGCCGCGACCTTCTCCGCCCAGGCGCGGTTGCGGCTCACGATCAGCACCGCGTAGAGATCGGGGTACTTCTCGGCGTTGTCCTGGTTCATATCCTTGTCGATCGTCGCGAGGTCTCCCGCGGCCCACGCCGCCAGAAGCTCCTCGATTTGCGCCGGGCCGCCCGCGACCTCGTCGAGCACCTCGCGCAGCATCTCCACCTGTCTCGCTTGCGGAAAATCCGCGAAAAAATGCATCTGCTGCTCGGCGCTTTCCAGGCCATGCACCGGCTTGCCCGTAGCGAGCGCCTTGGCCTTCAGGACATTGTCCACGCCCTTTGCCGGGTCGTAGCCGGCCTTGACGATAGGGAGCGCCGCGAGCGTCAGTGCCGCGAGCCAGGGGCGCATGGGCTCGAGCGCCGCCTCGCCCGGAAGGCCCGCGGCTTTGGCGGCGGCCTCGAGGCGCGGCAGATCGGCGGGGGAGAGCTCGGCAGAGAGCTTGTGCGCGCGATCGATGCCGAGCTTCGCCACGATCGGCTGCATGGTCGTGGGGTCGGCGTCGTCCGCCTCGAGCCAGAGCTCCTGGCTCTCGGCGAAGGCTGCGGAAATCTTCGGCGTCTCCCAATCGGTCTCGCTCTTGAGCGCGTGCACCGTGCCGAAGAGATAGACGGTGGCGCCGCCGGATTTCGCCACCCACATCGCGGGCTCCGCCGTGGCGGGCAGCGCGATGAGCGAGAGCGCGAGAGTGGCGACAAGGGAACTCAATGCTATCCCTCTCCGCCCCCGGGGGCGGAGAGGCAAGGTGAGGTGGGGGATTCTCAGGCGCATGTTAAACAACCGACCGACCTCTGTCCGCGCGACACTGCGGTATGCGCAGGACAGCCAAACGCCGGTGCCGCGGCCGCGCCCCACCTCACCTATCCCTCTCCGCCCCTCAGGGGCGGAAAGGGATGGCGAGAGAAGGGTTGTTGCATGAAAGCGCCGCCTACTCGATCGAGCGCGCAAGGACCTCGCGCTTGCCGACGTGGTTGGCGGTGCTGACGACGCCTTCCTGCTCCATCCGCTCGACGATGCGGGCGGCGCGGTTGTAGCCGATCTGCAGGTGGCGCTGGATGAAGGATGTCGAAGCTTTGCGCTCGCGGCAGACCAGCGCCACGGCCTGGTCGTAGAGCTGGTCGCCGGAGCCACCGGCTTCCTCGCCCTCGAAGGCGGCGGGCGCCTCGTCGGGATCCTCGGTCACGTCCTCGACATAGACGGGCTCGCCGCCGCGATCCTTGAGGAAGCGCACGACCGCCTCGACCTCCTCGTCGCTGACGAAGGGACCGTGCACGCGCGTGATCCGGCCGCCGCCCGCCATGAACAGCATGTCGCCGCGGCCCAGCAGCTGCTCGGCGCCGCTCTCGCCCAGGATGGTGCGGCTGTCGATCTTGGACGTGACCTGGAAGCTGATGCGGGTCGGGAAGTTCGCCTTGATGGTGCCGGTGATCACGTCGACCGAGGGCCGCTGGGTCGCCATCACCAGATGGATGCCGGCAGCGCGCGCCATCTGCGCCAGGCGCTGGACCGCGACCTCGATGTCCTTGCCGGCGACCAGCATCAGGTCCGCCATCTCGTCCACCACCACGATGATGAGCGGCAGCGGCGTCATGTCGAGCGGCTGCTCCTCGAAGACCGGCTGGCCGGTCTCGGGGTCGAAGCCGGTCTGCACCCTGCGCATGAGGCTCTCGCCCTTGGCCTGCGCCTCCTTGAGCCGCGCGTTGTAGCCCTCGACGTTCCGCACGCCGAGCTTCGACATGGCGCGGTAGCGGTTCTCCATCTCCTTGACGGTCCATTTGAGCGCCACCACCGCCTTGCGCGGGTCGGTCACCACCGGAGCCAGCAGATGCGGGATGCCGTCGTAGACCGAGAGCTCCAGCATCTTGGGATCGATCATGATGAACTTGCAGCGGTCGGGTGGCAGCCGGTAGAGCATCGAGAGGATCATGGTGTTGATGCCGACCGACTTGCCGGAGCCCGTGGTGCCGGCGATCAGCAGGTGCGGCATGCGCGCCAAGTCGGCGATCACGGCCGTGCCGCCGATGTCCTTGCCGAGCGCGAGTGCCAGCTGCGCGCCGCTGCGGTCGTAGGCGTCGGAGGACAGGATCTCGCGCAGGTAGACCATCTCCGCCTTCGTGTTCGGCAGCTCGATGCCGATCACGCTGCGGCCGGGAACCACGGCGACGCGCACGGAGACCGCACTCATCGAGCGAGCGATGTCGTCGGCGAGCCCGATGATGCGCGAGGCCTTGATGCCGGGCGCGGGCTCCAGCTCGTAAAGCGTCACCACCGGGCCTGGACGCACCTTCACGATCTGGCCGCGCACGCCGAAATCCTCCAGCACGGTCTCGAGCATGCGGGCGTTCTGCTGCAGCGCGTCCTCGTTGACGACGGTGCTGCGTGCCGCCGGCGGCGGCTCGGTCAGGAGGTCGATCGGCGGCAGCACGTGCTGGCCGCCGGGGCCGAGGTCGAGCGCGGTCTGGCGCTGGCGGCGCCGCTCGCTCGGCACTTTCTTGGCCGGCACCACGTCGGCGGCGGCGCGCGGGCGCGGCGGCACCTCAAGGGCTTCCTCGTCGACCAGCGGATCCTCCGCCGCGCTCTCGCCGGAGTTTCCGAGCGCGGGCTCGCGCCGAGGTGTCCGCGCCGCGGCGGGCCGCTCGCTCGCCCGGAAGAGGCGAGCGCGCAGCCAGAGCCCAAGCCGCCCCAGCACTAGGCCGCCACGGCCGGAGACGCGCGCCGCCCGCGAGGCGCCGCGGCCGATCAAGGCCCAATCCTCCAAGGTCAAGCCCAGCACATAGAGCAGCAGCAAGCCCGCGAGCGCCGCCGCCGCCATGGCGAGCGCGGGGCGCGGCGCGCCGGTGTGGGCGAGCACGTCGAGGCCCATCAGCCCCACGATGCCGCCGAGCCCCGCCGGGATCGGCCAATGCAGGCCCGGCGGAATCAGATTGAGCGCGATCGCGCCCAATACCAGCAGCGGCAGCAGCAGCGCCGAGCGGAGCGTGAGCTGCGTCACGCCGCGGTTGAGCAGCAACCGGAACGCCCAGGCGAGCAGCACCGCCGGCAGCAGTGCCGCCGCGAGCCCCACCGCCTGCAGCAGCACGTCCGCCACCACGGCGCCCATGGGTCCCGCGATGTTCCTGACGGGCCCATCGATCGCGTGGCTCGGCGAAGGATCGTTGCGGTCGAAGCTCGCGAGTGTCACCGCGAGCAACAGGCTCGCGAACACCAGGAGCACCCCCGCCCCCTCAGTGAGCCGCCGCCGCAACGCCTCCATCAAAGGCGACGGTTTTTGGCCCTTGATGCTCTCGCTTATGGCCATGAGGGGCTCGCGATCATCCGATCACCCCGCACCCAGCACGCGCGCCATGCGCTCGAGGCCGTCGGCGATAGTGGCGTCGTCGTGCACCAGGGCCACGCGGATGTAGCGCCAGGCGGGGTTGACGCCGCGCTCGTTGGGGCGGCCCAGATAGCCGCCGGGCAGCGTGCGCACGCCCGCTTCCTGCCAGAGCTTGAGCGTCGCCTTCTCGCCGTCTCCGACATCGAGCCAGAGGAAGAAGCCGCCGGGCGGCCGGTAGAACGCGAATTTGCCCTTGAGCACGCGCTCGGCGGTGTCGATCTTGCTGCGATAGAGCGCGCGGTTGTCGCTCACGTGGCTTTCCTCGCGCCAGAGCGCGGTCGCGGCCTCCTGGATGGGCAGCGGGATCTGGCAGCCGCCGTAGCTGCGCACTTCAGCGAAGCGCCTGATCACCTCGGCATCGCCCGCGATGAAGCCCATGCGCAAGCCCGCCGCGCTCGAGCGCTTGGAGAGCGAGTGGAACACCACGATGTTGGCGAAGTCGGAGCCGAGCTTGGCTGCGGCCTCGAGCCCGCCGGGCGGCGGCGCCTTGTCATAGATCTCCGCGTAGCACTCGTCGACGACGAGCAGGAAATCATGTGCACGAGCGAGCCCGATCGCCCGCTTGAAATACTCGAGGCTCGCGATCGCGCCCTGGGGATTGGCGGGGCTGCAGAGGTAGAAGATTGCGGTGCGCGCCAGCACGTCCTCGGGGATCGCGTCCAGATCGGGCAAGAACCCGGTCTCCGCGGTCGCATCCATGAAATAGGGCTCGGCGCCCGCCATCACACCGCCGCCGCTGTAGACGTTGTAATAGGGATTGGGCAGCAAGCAGAGCGGCGTCTTGCCGGCCTTCGTCTCGGGGACGACCACCTGCGCCACCAGGAACAAGCCCTCCTTGGTGCCGGCGACCGGCAGGATATGGCGCTCGGACGAGATCATGCCCGTGGGGAGCGAATAGCGGCGCGTGAGCCACGCCGCCACCGCCTCGCGATAGGCGGGGATGCCCACCATGGGCGGGTATTTGTTCCAGAACTGCGCGTTCTTTGCGATCACCTCGGCGACGAAAGGCGGTGGCTGATGCAGGGGGTCGCCCACGGACATCACGATGGGCGTGGTGTTGGCCTTGGGCGAGAGCGGCGCCAGCAACGTGTTGAGGCGGGTGAAGGCGTAATCGCCGAGCCGGTCGAGGCGAGGATTGTGCTGCACGTGCTTTCGATCCCTGGAAGCGCCCACCCGCGGAGGTTCGGGGGCAGGTCACAATAACCCGCCCAAAATACCGAGAGAGGCCGCCCCGCGCCGCAAAACAAAACAGCAACATCATAAGCTTGGCAAGCTTATCCCCAAAAGCCAAGCCCCCACCGGATGTTGTGGAGGAAACCGCGGGACCCCTCCCACTACTAGACTCATTCCCGACCTGTTCTCAAAACAGCCCCCGAGTCGCGACTCGGGGCGCGACTCGGAGGCTGCCCGCGCGTTTCCGGCGGGCTTTTTCCTTGGCAGCAGGGCCGGAAATATCCGAAGCTTGTTTCGAGCGCCACACCCGGGGAGGGTCCCGGCTGGGGGTCCTACAGGGTTGGGGGAGTTTCGGGTTGAGCAGCGTCGACCCGACGATGTCGCCAGAGGCACCGGTTCCGGCCGCACCGGCACCCGTTGCGCAGGCGCAAAGGCGGCCGATGGGGCTGCGCCTGCAGATCGCGCTCGCGATGGTCCTGCTGGCGATCCTCGGCGCCATCACCGCCTATCGCGGCGCCATCGCCGAGATGGAGAGCTCGCTCCTCGAGCAGAAGCTCGATCAAGGTCGCCTGCTGGAGCTCTATTTCCGGCAAGACGTGACCGATGGCGCGCTGCTCAGGGACACACTGAGCATCCGGAAGGGCGACGACGAGCGGCTGGCGCGGCAGCTGATGCGCGAGGCCGATGCGGCGCGCGCGCAGAACCAGCCCGAGCGCGCGCTCGCGCTCGACCTGCGCGCGCAGGAGGAAATCGCCGCCGGGCACGCGCTCTACAACGTCTACTGGATGCTGCCGACGGTCGCGGACAGACCGACGCTCGAGCAGAGCTTGCGCAAACGGACCGTGCAGCGCCTCAGCAATTTGGGATTCATCGAGGCGACGTGGTCGGCGCCCCCCAATGCCGGCAAGAGCAGCGCGCCCGTTGTCGAGAGCTCGGCCGGCACGAGGGACACGATCTGGCCCTCGCTCCAGGACGAGATCGACGTCGGGCATGCGCGCGTGCCGTGGCTCGCGCTCGGCGTCGTGGGCTTCGTCGCGACTTTGGTGCTGCTCACCATGGCGGATATCTTCCACCAGCTGGCGCTCAAGCGCGCCCTGCTCTATGCGGGGATCGCGCTGGGCCTGGTGCCGGGAGCCGTGGCGGTCTCATGGGATCCCGCAATCTGGCCCTGGTTTGCGGCCGCCTTGGTTGCCTTCGCCGGCCTCACGCTCCTGGGCTGGGGGCTCGGCGCGCTGCAGGACCCGGCGGAGGTCGGACATCTCTTCCATCCGGCCGAGCTCGAGCGACGCAGCTACACCGGCGCGCATCTGGTGAGTCACACCGTGCACGGTCGGTTCTCGCAATGCGCGGTGCTGGCGATCGCGGTTTCGGTGCTCCTGAGCGCCGTTGTGGGCGCGTGGTTCAGCATCGCGGACACTGGTGCGCGGCGAGCGGCCCTGGAGGCGGTCGGCTTCGAGACGGACATGCTGAAGCGCGGCTCTGCGCTCGGCGAGGCGCGGACGTCGAAACTCGAGGACCTGTCGCTGACGCTCGAGCAGCGCGCGCGGGCAGCCGTCGCCGCCGCGCGCGAGCGCTTGCTGCCGGCTGACCTGTCACGCGGCTCGGCGGGACTGGAAGTCGCGCGTCTGCGCACCGCCAAATATACCGACAACAGCGTGAGCTGGATCGCCGATCCCGATGAGGGATTGGAGGGCGACGCCAACTTCCCGACCAAGGTCGTGGCGGAGCTCGCGCTCCGGGTGGATCCGGACCGGCCGGCCAACGGGCTCTATCGCAATGCCTGGGAAGCCTTCGCGAAATGGGACGCGGCCCGCACCGAGAGCGTCGCGGCGCATCACCGCGCGGTGCTGTTCCTGGCAACGCTCACGGTGTTCGCGGTCGCGATCTATTTGATCGGCCAGGCGCTGGGCATGAGCGGCGGACGCGCCGCCGTCGTGCTCGCGGGCATCGGCCTGTTCTTCGTCCTGGTGGGCGCCGTGGGCGCGGTGCGGGCGCAGTTCTCGGCCGAGGGCATGGAGGCCAAGCCCGCAGTGCCGAATTCCTGCGCGCTCGATCCCGCCAGGTGGGGACCCACACCCGGCGGAGCCAGCGACGTGGCCGCGCGCCAATTCGGCATCGGCATCGCCGTTCTGGACGCGGCCTATACCACCGATGCCTACGAGATCGGCATCGACCACCTGCGCTGCGCGGTGGAGCTTCGCCCGGACTTCGCCGAGGCGAAGCGGCGCCTGGGGCTCGCGATCTTCGAGGCGCGGTCCAGCCAGATCAACGAGAGCTATATGAGCCTGCCGAACCCCGACGACCTGCGGGAAGCGATCGACATCGAGCAGAGCGCGCTCACGGAGATCGAGCGAAAGGGCCTGAGCGCGTCACGCATGCGCGCCACGATCGCCTTCGACAGCGTGCTCCAGGCACTTCGGGATTCGGACCCAGCGCTGCTTGACGCCAGCGCCGCGATGGCGCGACAAGCCTGGGAAGAATTGCCCGCCACCAACGAGGCCATGCAGGACAGCCGCACGGTGCGAAAGTTCAATCTCGCCGTAATCTTGCTCGCACGTGGTGACCGCGAAGCGGCGCTTAAGAACTATGACGAGGCGCTCGCAGCCAAGACGCGGTTCGACACCAAGTTCCTGTTCAGCGCCATCACCGATCTGCGCGCGGTCTACGCGTTGCGCTGTCCCGACGAGACCGCGGGCGGCACCTGTGCCACGCTCAAGCAAGATGTCGAGACGCTGACCGGCGAGATCGTGGCCGCGATGCCCGTGCAGGAGTCCGATTTGACGGCGGCGGTGGCGCCGGGCTCACTCACCGCCGAGGCCACGACCACCAGCCTGAACGCGCGCTTGACGTCGGTGCCCGCGCAGAAACCTGGGCGCATCGTGCTGCTCTGGTATGCGCTCGATCCCGCCTGGAAATCGTGGCACGTCTTGCCGGACCCATCGGGTCCGGTCGATCGCGACAGCGCGGAGTCCTCGGCCTCCGGACTCTCGATGCCGCGCTCGCTTGCCGAGTTGACCTGGGCCTGCGTCGAGCCCGGACGCTACCGGGTAGAGGCGTATTCGGACGGGAGCCGCGTCGGAGCGGTTGAGCTGCGCTTTGACCAGCCGCGCTTGGTGCCGGCGCGCTTTCCGGAGCTCAATCTCTTCCTGTGCGCGCCACCCGACTGGAAGACCACGGATCCCGATGCGAGCGATTCAGAACCCGCTCCGCGGATCGATTACCAAGCCGAACGGAGGCTTTTCCGCGAGCGCGGCACGCCTCGTCTCGCGTTGCTGCTGCGCACCGCGCCAGGACCCCGCAACGACCGCGACATCCAACTAGACCTGGATGCTGCCGTGCGCGACGCCGGTTTCGGCGGCATGACCGTCAGGAAGGTGACCGGGCGCGCGGACTGCCTTGCGGCGGCACGTCCCGGCGCGCTGCTCGCGCGGGCCTGGCGCACCCGCGAGGGCACCGCTCACGTGGCCCTCGCACCGGCGCCCTTGGGCGAGCCCACCACGGTCTGCGACGCCCTCGCGAGCCTCGGCACCTACTACACGCCGATCTCACCGGATTAGAGCGGGCTCAAGGAGGCTGCGTCCGTCCCTCCGACGCGCTACTCGAGCGCGGGATCGAGAGCCGCGGTCCGCAAGCTCGATGGTTCCTCAGTTAGACCAGGCGGCGGCACATCAGCACCGCGCTTCCTGAGCAATATGTGGCGAACTCGCGGGTGGCGGCGATAGTGGGTGGTGCCTCCGCACGATCGATGGCGGCAAAGCCCAGCCGCTCGAAGAACGGTACTGCCGTGGTCGTGAGCAGGTAGAGCGTGTGCACGCCGCGGCGCAGCGCGAGTGCCAGCATGCGGTCCACGATCGCCATTCCGTAGGCGCGGTCACGCATCTCCGGCACGGTGATCACCGACCGCAACAGCGCATCCGCGCCGACAACCTCGATCCCGCCATATCCCACCAGCGTGCCCCGCAGATCGCGGAAGGCGAAAAACTCGCGGCCTGGCTCGTCCAGGTCTTGGGTCGGCAGGCTGGCGGCGCCCAGGACCGCCGCCAGCACTGGGAGCTCGCCGGCGGGTAGCGGGCGCGCAGTCAATAGGCGAGGCAGGCGGCGGGTTCGCTTCAAGTCGCACGTCGGCGCTGGTGCGGGGTCGTCGGATTGAAACTAGCGCGATCAGGCGCGAGTGCCATGCTCGGGGGCTCTCAATTTATTTCTATCGCATCCGCTCCGGCCGCGGCAGCAGCGCGAGCGCCAGCAGCAACCCCGCGAGCTGGGCCAGGATGAAGCCGGGCGCATCCATGGGTCGAATGCCCGCGAAGCTGTCGGTGAGCGCGCGGGCAATGGTCACCGCGGGATTGGCGAAGGATGTGGAAGCCGTGAACCAATAGGCGCCGGTGATGTAGGCGCCCACGGCGATGGCGGCCTCGCGCGGCTCGCGGCAGCCCCGGATCACCGCGATCAGGCCGAAGGTCGCGATCACCTCGGCGAGCCACTGGCCGGCGCCGGTGCGCACATGAGTGCCGAGTTGCCAGAGCGGCAGCTCGAACATCAGATGAGCGAGCCACACACCCGCGATGGCACCCACGACTTGGCTCCCGACGTAAGCGGGCACCACCCGCCATGAGAGTCCGTCTGTGAGCGCCGCCCAGAGCGTCACCGCGGGGTTCATGTGCGCGCCGGACTGGGCGGCAAAGGCAAGGATCAGCGCAACCAGCGCACCGCCGGTGGCGATCGCGTTGGCGAGCAGCGCCAGCCCCAGATTCCCGCCGCAGAGGCGCTCGGCCATGATGCCGGAGCCCACGACCGCGATCAGGAGGAACGCGGTCGCAATCGCTTCCATCGCCGCCAAACGCGCGAGCGGCGCAGCGTTGGTCGCAGCGGCGCTCGCGCGTTTGGCCGGTGCTGCTGTTGTCACGAGGCGGTTTCGGCGGCCGTGCTGCCGATTTCCTCGACGCGGCGCCTGAGGCTCAAGCGGTCGAGCGCGTCGACCCGCAGACTCGCGAACAACTTGATGCGGGCCTCCAGCGCGCGGAACGCCACGCGGAAGGCCTGCCGCCGCATGGCTTCGGAGCCTTCGACCGCCGCGGGATCGGGCACGCCCCAGTGCGCCGTCATGGGCTGGCCGGGCCAGACCGGACAGACCTCGGCCGCGGCCTGATCGCAGACCGTGAAGACGAAATCCATCACCGGCGCGCGGAGCAGAGCGAACTCGCTCCAGCTCTTGCTGCGCAAGCCCGTGACCGGCAGCCCCGTGGCAGCGAGCTGCTCGAGCGCCATCGGGTGTACGGCCCCTTTGGGAAAGCTCCCCGCGCTGAAGGCGCGGAACCGGCCCTTGCCCCAGTGATTGAGCAGCGCTTCCGCCAGGATGCTGCGCGCGGAATTGCCGGTGCAGAGGAAAAGGACGTTGTAGACCACATCCGTCAGCCGCAGCAGGCGGCTTCGGTCTTCGCGGGCGAAGCCGCGGAGTCCGGTCCGCAGCAACCCGCCGCCATCGCCTTGTCCTTGGCTTGCGCGCGGCGCTCGGCGAGGGCGGCGCTGTGGCCGTAGACCGTGCTCTCGCCCTGGGTCAGGAACGCCTCCCAGGCGATGCCGCTGGGATCGGTGATCCAGGACTTCTCCGACTTGGCATAGCAGCAGGTGGTGAGACCCTCCTCCAGCATCGGACCCTCCGCGCATTTGAGCCGCCCATGCACCTCAACGAGCTCGGCCTGGTCCTCGACCTGGATGCCGAGGTGATCGAGGCCGGCGTGCTCTTGGCCGCGCGCGGAGATCGCGAAATTGACCCGCGGATCCGCCAGCATCCACTTGGCGTAATCGGGCTTCACCACGCTGGGCTCGGCCGCGAACAGCGTCGCGTAGAACCGGATCGACTGCTGGAGGTCATCGACGGCGACGTGCACGTGCAGGCGCTTCATGAGGCGCTCCTCTGGCTTGGGGTTGGCGGCGTTCGGACATCAGCGGCGCGCAGGCGGCGGGATTGCCGCCACAGCAATTCTCGGTGAGATAGCCCACCAGCGCGCTCATCGCGCGGTAGTTCGCGGAATAGATCAGCGACCGGCTCTCCCGCCGCTGCGCGACGAGGCCGGCGCGGTGCAGCTCCGTCAGGTGGAATGAGAGCGAGGAGGCCGGGATTGCGAGCCGCTCGGCAATGACGCCGGCGGCGAGGCCCTCGGCGCCCGCCTCCACCAGCATGCGGAAGATCGCCAGCCGGGTCTCCTGCGCGAGCGCGCTCAAGCTCGAGATCGCGGACCCGGTATCCATTGACCCATCCTTCGATAAATCTCGAAATCAATTTAGGCGGACGCGGCAGGCTTGTCAACGACATTTCCGGAAAGATCGAATAGTCACGAGAAAAAAGGGGCGCCGGAGGCGCCCCTTCGAGTCTGGGGAGAGAAGGTGCTTTTACTGAACGGTCTCGCCGTGGAGGGCCAGGTCGAGCCCGTCGCGCTCGACCTCGACGTCGACCCGGAGACCCACGATCAAGTCGACGAGCTTCAGGATGATCAGCGATGCGATGGCGTCGTACACCACGACGATCCCGACGCCGATCAGCTGGTTCAGCACTTGTCCGGCGTTGCCCTCGATGAGGCCGGGCGTGCCGCCGTACTGCTCGATCGCGAACACGCCCGTGAGAATGGCGCCGGCGGCGCCGCCCACGGCGTGCACGCCGAAGGCGTCGAGCGCGTCGTCGTAGCCCAACATGTGCTTCAGCGACACGGCGCCCCAGTAGCAGAACACGCCGGCGGCGACGCCGATCGCCATCGAGCCCGCGGGGCCGACGAAGCCCGAGGCAGGCGTGATCGCCACCAGCCCCGCGACCGCGCCGGTGCAGATACCCACCACCGTCGGCTTGCCGCGTGCCGCCCATTCCACGAACATCCAGGTGAGCGCCGCCACGGCGGTCGCGATCTGGGTGACAGTCATGGCCATGCCCGCCTGCATGCCGGCGCTGGTGGCGGAGCCGGCGTTGAAGCCGAACCAGCCGACCCAAAGCAGCGAGGCGCCGATGAAGGTCAGCACCACGTTGTGCGCGGGCCCGCTGTCCTTGCGCGGCCCCAGCATCAGGCAGGCCATCAGACCGGCGACGCCGGAGTTGATGTGCACCACCGTGCCGCCTGCGAAGTCCAGCACTTTGACCCAGGCGGCGTCGTTGGCGCTGTTGAGGAAGCCATCCGGACCCCAGACCCAATGCGCGATCGGCGCATAGACGAAGGTCGCCCAGAGCCCGATGAACCACAGCATGGCGGAGAATTTCATGCGCTCCGCGAAGGCGCCGGCGATCAGTGCCGGCGTGATGATCGCGAAGGTCATCTGGAAGCACATGTAGACGGTCTCGGGAATCGTCGGCGCGAGCGAGTTGGGATTGCCGATGCCCTTGGCGATGTCGCTCAACATGTTCTGTAGGAACGCGCGGTCGAGCCCGCCGATGAAGGGCGTACCGGCGCGGAAAGCGGTGCTGTAATTGAGGATCGCCCACAAGACCGTGACGAGACAGGTGATGGCGAAGCTCGTCATCACGGTGTCGCCGACGTTTTTCTTGCGCACCATGCCGCCGTAGAAGAGGCCGAGCCCGGGCACCGTCATCATCAGCACCAAGGCCATGGAGGTCAGCATCCAGGCGGTGTCGCCGGAATTCGGCGTGCAGTTCTCGAGCGTCTTGGCGTCGCAGGCAGGCGGCGGCGGAGCCGCGGCCTGCGCTGGCGCCGCAGCGGCAGGTGCGGTGGCTTCCGGAGCGGCAGGCGCCGGCGCCGCCGTCTGGGCCATCGCCGCCGCAATCGGCAGCAGGATGAGTGTGAGCAGGACGAACGCCGCCGCGGTGCGTCGCCAAGCCGAGCCAATCGAGCGAACGATCATCAGGACCTCCCAAGCAAAGTTGCCGGGCAGCCGCCGCGTGGTTCCCCACCCCTATGGACAGCAACCGCCATCAGACCGTCATTAACAAGAATCGTGCCATGGGCGCGCCGATGGGCGCGTGGCGGCGATGCTGGAGATTCGACTGTCGGCGCTCGACGGTGCCGAGAAAATAGGCGGCTATTTGCCTATCGGGCGTGCACGCGCTGCTGGCGAGCACCATCCGCAGCGGCATCGATGACCGCGCGCCATTCCGGCGTGCCGATGTCGATGGCGGTGGGGCAGTGATTGCAGAGCGTGATGAGGTTGGTCACGACCTCGCGTAACAGCTTGCGGCTCGGCTTGCCGCAGCGGGGGCAGCCGATCGTGACGGTCGTGGTGTAGAAGGCGTCCGCGCTCATGAGGCCTTAGCCTAGCGCAGGAATTCCTGGCGAAAGGTTAACGGCGCTCAATCGCGCCGAGGCCAGCCCTCGTCGTTGACGACGACGACGGCGCGCCGCTTGCGACAGCGCTGGCAGCGGAGTCTGGCCTGCAGCTTCGCGATCGGAAGATCGCCGCGGCGCGCAATGAGGTGGCGCGGGTCCAGGCAATGCGCGTGCCCACAGCTCTTGCAGAGCACCCACAAGAGCCGACCAGCCTCGACGGCATGGCCCAACGTCTCGATCGGCCCGATTCGATGCCGCGCCATGAGAACAATTAGAGAACACGACTTGGCAAGAGTCGAGTCTGCGCCGGCTCTTATGGCTCCGAGGGCGTTTTGGCCTTGTCAGTGGGCTCTGTGGGCTCGGTGGGTCGGGATTGCCGCTCGGCACGCTCGGCCTCGACGGCCAAGCGCTCATAGCGTCTAGCCTGTGCCATCAGCCGTTCGGCTTCCTGGGCGTCCGCCGCCGTTCGCGCGAGCTGAGCGAATTTTGCGGCCATCATCCGAAGCGCCAGTGGACTATCCGGCACGGCGGCAATTCCCCTGGAACCTCACTCCTTTTTAGATACACGGCCCTGAAGCTGCCGCAATAAGGGCAATCGCGTGCCTCATATTCCTCACTTCGTCTCGTCCGGGCGGAGGGTCAGCAACCCCGATTGGTCATCCGGCGGTGGCTCGCTGGACAAGGGGATCGGCCACGCCCAGAGTCCTCGCATGACCGCCGTGCTCCCCGCGCCCGTTGGCGAGACCCATGAGCTCGTCGTGGTGGGCGGCGGCCTCGTGGGCCTGAGCCTCGGCATTGCCACTGCGCAAGCGGGGCTCGACACGCTCGTGGTCGACCGCGAGGAGCCCACGGCCATGCTGGGCGAAAGCTTTGATGGCCGCGCCTCCGCCATCGCCTACGGCTCGCAGCAAGCGCTGGCGGCGCTGGGGGTCTGGGAGAAGCTTGCGCGGGACGCAGCCCCGATCCTGGAGATCCGGGTTGCCGACGACAACGGGCCGCTCTTTCTGCACTACGACCACCGCGAGGTCGGCGATCACCCGCTCGGCTGGATCGTGGAGAATTCCCTACTGCGCCGCGCGCTCGCGGCGCGCGTCCGGGAGTTGCCCCATCTCACGCACGCGGCGCCGCGGAGCGTCGCGGGTGTCGAGCGCAGCAGCACGGGAGCGCTGGTACGCCTTGACGGCGATGGCGCCATCCGCACGCGCCTGGTGGCGGCGGCGGACGGCAAGGCCTCGCCGATCCGCAAGGCCGCGGGCATCCGCACGATCGAGTGGTCCTATCCGCAGATCGGCATCGTCGCCACCGTCCGGCACGAGGCGCCGCACCGCGGCGTCGCCGTCGAGCACTTCCTGCCCGCGGGCCCGTTTGCGATCCTGCCGCTTACCGGCAATCGCTCCTCCATCGTGTGGACCGAGCGCGCGGATCTGGCGCCCCCTATCCTGGCGATGAATGCGGCCGATTTCACCGCGGAGCTCCGCCGGCGGTTCGGCGAATTCCTGGGAGCGGTCGAGCCGGTGGGGCCGCGCTGGTCATATCCGCTGGCGTTCCTGCACGCGGAGGACTATGCCGCGCCGCGGCTGGCGCTGGTGGGCGATGCCGCCCATGTCATTCATCCGATCGCGGGCCAGGGTTTGAACCTGGGCTTGCGCGACGTCGCTGCACTCGCGGAGGTGCTGGTGGACGCGCGCCGGCTCGGCCTCGACATCGGCGACACCGAGGTGCTGCGGCGCTACGAGCGCTGGCGCCGGATGGACAATTGGATGCTCTCGGCGGTCACCGACACGCTCAATCGCCTGTTCTCCAACGCGGTCGCGCCGGTGAAGCTCGTCCGCGACCTAGGCCTCGCCGCGGTCAATCAGGTGCCGCCGCTCAAGCGCCTCTTCATGCGCCATGCCATGGGTGTGGTCGGCAGCCTCCCGCGTCTTGTGCTCGGCGAGCCGTTGTAGAAGATTGCATACCACTTCGACGCGGAGGGATCGGCGATGAATCGCAAGACCGGGTTTCTCAAGCGATCGGATGCGGCGATCTATTACGAGGCGGTTGGCAGCGGGCCGGCGTTGGTGTTCGCGCACGGGCTCGGCGGCAATCACATGTCGTGGTGGCAGCAGGTATCGCATTTCGCCGATCGCTTCACCTGCGTCAGCTTCGCGCATCGGGGCTTCACGCCCTCGCGGGCCGAGCCGGGCGCCGCGGGCGTCGAGGCCTATGCCGATGATCTCGCGGCGCTCGCGGATCATCTGGAACTCGAGAGCGCGTCTCTGGTCTGTCAGTCCATGGGCGGATGGACCGGTCTCGAATTCGCCCTGCGCTGGCCCGAGCGAGTGCGCGCGCTCGTCTTGGCCTCGACCTCGGGGCGCATCGATTTCCGCAGCATCGATGGGCCGGAAGCCCTCGACATCCGCGCCTGGGAAAAGCAATCCGCGGCGGCTCGCGAGACGCTGCCGGCGCAGAACATCCACGTCGCCGCCGGCGCGCGCATGGCGCGCGAGCAGCCGGCGATGCACCTGCTCTACCAGGAGATCGACGCCCTCACGGCGCCCGAGTGGAAGACGGCGATCCGCCAGCAGATCTTCGCGCTCCGCAATCAACCCGCCGCGCGTTTGCGCGAGATCGCCGTGCGCACGCTCTGGATCGTGGGCGAGGAGGATATCGTGTTTCCCGCGGTCGCCGCGCCCGCGTTCGCACGCCTGATGCCTCGGGCAGAGGTCGTGCGCGTCCCCGACGCCGGCCACTCCGTCTATTTCGAGCGCCCGCAGCGGTTCAACGACAGCTTGGAGCAGTTCCTCGCGGGATAAGCACTATTTTTCCCGCGACAAGCCCGCGGCCTGAAGGGCGGCGAGGTAATTGCGCCAGCGGGTTGCCTGCTCGGCCCCCAGCGTGTGGAGGTATGCCCAGGAGTAAATGCCGGTGCTGTGGCCGTCGTCGAAGAGGATGCGGATGGCGTAGTTGCCGACGGACTCCAGGCTCGTAATCCCCACCCCTGCCTTGCCCGGGACCATTCGTTTCTGTCCGGGACCGTGGCCCTGCACTTCCGCCGAGGGGCTCTCGACCCGCAGGTATTCCGCCGGCAATCGAAACGTGACGCCGTCGTCGAAATCGATCTCGAGGCGCTTCTCGGCTTTCTTCAGTCGAACCTCGGTCGGCCAGTGCGTCGTCCCGAGATCGCTCACGGCTGGCCGTAGCGCGCCTTCTCCGTGTCGTCGAGCCGACGCGCCTCATCAACCAGCATGATCGGAATGCCGTCGCGGATCGGGTAGGCGAGACCGGCTTCGAGGCTGATCAGTTCCTGGCGGTCGCGATCATAGCGCAGCGTCGCTTTAGTCACGGGGCAGACCAAGATCTCCAGCAGTTTCGGATCGACGTCGGATTCCGGCATGGCAGAGCTCCCTTTCAGTGCCGCACGTCCGCGCGCTCGTTCGTGCCCGAGCTGCCCGCCATCTCCAGCAGCGCGGTCAGCAAGCCGGCACGCGCCGGCAGGCCCTCGGCCTCGAGCAGCCCCTGCTTCTCGCTGGGCGCGAAGGGGCAGACCATCGCGAGCGAGGTGACGAGGCGATCGTCCGGCGTTTTGGCGATGGCATCCCAATCCGTCTTGACCTTGTGGCGCTTGAGGTAGGGCTTGAGCGCGGCGAGCAGCCGGTCGCGGTCGACGCCGCCCGAGGCCGGCACGAGGTCGCCTTTGAAGCGCGACCAGTCGACCCGCACGGGGCGATAGCCCCTCACTAAAGCGAGCTCCTCCGCGATCGAGAAGCGCGCAACGCCCGTGAGCGTGATCTCGTAGCGGCCGTCGTCGACCTCGCCGAAGCCGGTGATGCGACCGGCGCAGCCGATGGCATAGACCTGCGGATTTCCGCCATCGCCCTGGCCCTCGCGCGGCTGCACCATGCCGATGAGGCGCGGGTAGGCGAGCGCGTCCGAGACCATCGCAAGATAGCGCGGCTCGAAAATGTTGAGCGGCATGCGACCGCGCGGCAGCAGCAGCACTCCGGTCAGCGGAAAGATGGGAATGACCGGCGGCAGCTCGTCGAAGCTCAGGTCGAACGGCGAGTCGCTCAAGCCGGGCGCTCAGGCAAAGAGAATCGAGGAGAGCCGACGACGCGCCGCCACGGTGAGTGGATCCGTCGGCCCCATCGCCTCGAAGAACTTGAGCAGCTGCTTGCGCGCGGCCTCCTCGTTCCAGGTACGGTTGCGCCGGATGATCTCAAGGAGCTCGTCGATGCCGGCCTCGCGCTCGCCCCCAGAGAAGAGCGCGGCGGCGAGCTCGTAGCGCGCCTCGAAATCCCGAGGATCGCGCTCGATCCTCGCCTTAAGATCGCCAAGCGCGCCCTTCGCCTTCCGCCCGGCCTCGGCAAGCTCGAGACTCGCGCGCGCGGCGGCGATCTCGGCGTGACCGGCGCTCTCCTTGGGCACGCCGTCCAGCGTCTGCTTTGCCCGGTCGAGATCGTTGCGCGCGATATAGGCGCGCGCGAGACCCGCGATCGCGTCGACATTCTCGGGCTCGTGCTGCAGCACCTGGGTGAAAATGGTGGCGGCACGGCCGGCGTCGCTGGATGCCAGCGCCTCCTTCGCCATCTCTACGGCCTCCTCGACGGGCGATGGGCCCTTGGGGCCGGCGCCAGCGGAGAGGCGCTGGACGAATTGCTTGATCTGGCTGTCCGGCAGCGCGCCCACGAACCCGTCCACGGGCCGCCCGTTCTTGAAGGCGTAGACCGCGGGGATCGACTGGATGCGCATCTGCTGCGCCAGCTCTTGGTTTTCGTCCACGTTGATCTTGACCATGCGCACGGCGCCCCGGGCCTCGCGTACGGCTTTCTCGAGCGCCGGCCCCAATGTCTTGCAGGGCCCGCACCACGGCGCCCAAAAGTCCACGATCACCGGCTGGTCGTTGGAGGCGTCGATCACGTCCGCCATGAAGGCGGCGGTCGAGCTGTTCTTGATGAGGTCGGCGCCCGCTGTCTGCTGGGCCGCCCCGATAAGGGGTTCCATTGGATGGGTCTGATTAAGCTGTTGCGGTTGCCTAGAACATGGCGAGAGCGGGCCGGCCTGACAAGCGAATCCCGGGTTCTGCAGGGGAGCGATGTCGGGCACCTGGCTGGGCTTGCCAATCAATAACCAGACAGTTATGAATAGATCCATGGACGCCGCACCCAACGCCCTGTTCAAGAGCCTCGCCGATCCGACCCGGCGAGCGCTCTTCGAGCGGCTCTGCCGCGAGGGCGAGCAGACCGTGCGGGTGCTGACTGGCCATGCCGGCGTGTCGCAGCCCGCGGTCTCCAAGCATTTGGGCGTCCTCAAACGCGCGGGGCTGGTGCGCGACCGGCGCCAAGGGCGCGAGACCCATTACAGCGCAGAGCCGCAGGCGCTGGTGCCGCTGATCGACTGGATGAGCCTCTACGGCGCCTTCTGGCGCGAGCGGTTCGATCGCCTGGAAGCTCTCTTGAACAGGATGGACCAATGACCAAACCCGACGCCATGCGCTCACTCGTCATCGAGCAGGAGATGCCGCACTCGCCGGAGAAAGTCTGGCGCGCGCTCACGCAAGGCGCGCTGATCGAGGAGTGGCTGATGAGGAATGATTTCCAGCCGATCGTGGGCCATCGGTTCAATTTCCGGGCGACGCCGATGCCGAATTGGAACGGGGTCCTCGACTGCGAGGTCCTCGCCGTCGAGCCCAACAAGCGGCTCTCCTACACCTGGAACGCCTCGGGCGAGGAGGCCGCGACGGGCATCAAGACCGTCGTCACCTGGACGCTGACGCCGACCAAGACCGGCACCCTCGTGCGCATGGAGCAATCGGGCTTCCGACCCGAGGACGAGGCCAACTACCAAGGCGCGCGCTACGGCTGGCAGCGATTTAGCGCGGGGCTCGAACGCGTGGTGGCGGGGTTGAGCTAAGCGCCGCACTATCCCGCGGCATCCGCGTTCCGCTCCAAACCATCGAGGCTGAGAATCCTGGCCTGGTGCCCGCAATCCTCGATGAATTTGAGAAGGTCGGCAGGAGAGACGGCCGTCGTCTTCGTGTTCACGAGCGGGTGGTAGTTCAGGGGATCGTGGCGGAGCATCTCCTCGTCGAGCACAAGTCCGATCCGGTGCGCCCGGTCGTTGATGAGAGCGAAGGGGGTGACGCTACCCGGCGTGACGCCCAGCACCTCCTGCAAGAGCTCGGCGCTGGCGAAGGAGAAGCGCGGCGCGCCGAGCCGATCGGCGAGCGCCTTCAAGTCGATCCGGCGCTCCTCCAGCATGACCGCGAGCCAAAGCCCGCCTTTCCTGTCCTTGAGGAAAAGGCTCTTGCAATGCCCGCCCGGCAATTTGCCGCGGAGCGCCTTCGCCTCTTCCACGGTGAAGACGGCGGGGTGGTCGTAGGTGCGCTCGGCGATGCCGAGCGCGGCAAAGCGCGCGAAGAGGTGATCGGGAGTGGCGGGCATGGGCAGACGGACCGTCAGGACGACGCGCGCGCGGTCATATGCCAAAGCACGCCGGCGGGATCGATGAGGTGGACGACCCGCATGCCCCAGGGCTCGAGCTTCGGCGGGTTGGGCGCACGCACGCCATAGCGGCCCGCGAGGTCGAGCGTCGAGATGTGCCTCCACCAAGCGTCGAGGTCGTCGACCGTCAGCTGCATCATGAAATTATTCGCCCAGGCCTCGACGAAGTAGTCCTGCAGCAGGAAGCCATGCCCGCCGAGCCGCACCTCCGCAAGCTTCTCGGTGATCGGCTCAACCTCCCAGCCGAGCTCGGCGTAGAACCGCCGGCTCAGCGCAAAATCCTTGGCGGGGACGAAGGTGCGCAGGTCCTTGACGGTGGCGGCAAGGTCGATCGACATGGGGCGCAACTCCTTGAAAAGAGGCTCACAATGCCCATCGCCAGCACGGAATCCAAGGCCCGCCACCCCTGCGATCCGAATTTACCAAACCTGGGCGGCACGCCGCTGCCGCCTCGCTTGCAAACCCGGGAGCGGCCGGTATGATGCCCGCCGCTTCGCCGGCTGAGCGCGCCGGAGGGGCCCTGGATGCGGGCGTAGCTCAGGGGTAGAGCACAACCTTGCCAAGGTTGGGGTCGAGGGTTCGAATCCCTTCGCCCGCTCCAATTATACTTAGCTCTCTGCAAGTTCATGTCTGGCTCGGACTGGACCCGTCCTGCCTGGCACGGTCACGTCCGCCCGACAGGCTGCGGCTTGCCTGCCGTTGATATTGAACTCATCGGCGAGCGCGATCACACCGGGATCGCCGATCTCGAGCATGATAGCTCCCTGTCGGTCTCAGCGTGCGAGCTCCGCCATTGCCTTATCCACCGCGGCGAGTGTCGCATCGATCTCCGCCTCGCCATGGGCCATGGACAGGAA
>DASZHJ010000268.1:0-15358 GCA_035938015.1 Allostellaceae bacterium | reverse complement strand
CGTGCCCGCGCATCCGCTCGCGCTGGCGCTGCTGCGTGCCGTCGACCGGCCGCTTGCGGCACCGAGCGCCAACCGGTCAGGCCGTCTGAGCCCCACCAGCGCCGGCGACGCGGTGACGGAACTCGGCGGCCGGATCGCCGCGGTGCTCGATGGCGGCCGCTGCGAGATCGGGATCGAGTCCACCGTGCTCGATCTCTGCGGCGCCGAGCCGACGATGCTAAGGCCCGGTGGCTTGGCGCGGGAGACGCTGGAAGAATGGCTCGGGCACGTCGGGGCCGCGAACGCTTCGAGCAGCGCGCCCCGCTCTCCCGGCATGCTCGAAAGCCATTATGCGCCGGAGCGGCCAATTCGCCTCGACGCCCATGATGCACGTCCGGGCGAGGTCTTGTTGGCGCTTGGACCCGGACCCGCGTCCGATGGGTTCGGCGAGGTGCGCTGGCTCTCGCGGAGTGGCGATCTCACAGAGGCTGCCGCCAACCTGTTCGAGGCGCTACGCGCGCTTGACCGGCCGGAGGTCGCGGGCATCGCGGTTATGCAGATTCCGGAGCACGGCCTCGGCGCAGCCATCAACGATCGGCTTCGCCGCGCTGCAGCACCGCGGCCTGCGTGAGCCGTTATTGTCTCGATCCATTGTTCCGCTTTTCTCGACGCCCACTCGCGAGTTAGATGCAGTGAGGCAAGCAATTTAGGAGATTGCCTCGGTGACATCAGCGATCGAAGCCGCCTTCAAGGGCATCCGGGCGGCGGTCGGGCCCAAGGGCATCGTCGACGACGCCCAGGAAATCGAGCGCTACGTTACGGAAACGCGCGGCATGTATCGGGGACACACGGGGCTGGTGGTGCGACCGGCTTCTACGTCGGAAGTGGCAGAGGTCGTGCGACTGGCCGGAGAAGCGAGGCTCCCGATCGTTCCACAGGGCGGCAATACTGGGCTGTGCGGCGGTGGCGTGCCGCAGGACGATCGCAGCATCGTGCTGAGCCTCGGTCGGTTGAACCGCATCCGAAATATCCATCCCGCAGATTTCAGCATCACGGTCGAGGCCGGTTGCATCCTCGTGGAGATCCAAAAGGCAGCGGAGACGGTCGATCGCCTGTTCCCCTTGAGCCTCGGCGCCGAGGGCAGCTGCCAGATCGGCGGCAATCTCTCGACCAACGCCGGCGGCATCGGCGTGCTGCACTACGGCAATACGCGCGACCTCTGCCTCGGGCTCGAGGTGGTGCTGCCGGACGGCCAGATCTGGGATGGGCTCGGCGCGCTGCGCAAGGACAACACAGGCTACGACCTGAAGCAGCTCTTCATCGGTGCCGAGGGCACGCTCGGGATCATCACCGCTGCGACCCTCAAGCTGTTCCCGAGGCCGCGCGAGATCGAAACGGCATTCCTGGCTCTTGCCAAAGCGAACGATGCCATGGAGCTCTTCGCGCGCGCGCGGGCGGCAAGCGGCGATCAGCTCACTGCTTTCGAGTTGATCCCGCGCCGAGGGCTCGAATTCGCCGCGCGCCATGTCGCGGGAATCGTCGACCCCTTGGACCGGCCCCATGCCTGGTATGCGCTGCTCGACGTGTCTTCAAGCCGGCCCGAGTCCAAATTGCGCGCGAGCCTCGAGGCATTTCTGGGCGAGGTCGTCGAGGCCGGGCTCATTGCCGACGGCGTGGTGGCAGCCAGCGCACAACAGTCGCAGCAGCTTTGGCGCATCCGCGAAGCCATGGTCGAGGCGCAAAAGTACGAAGGCGGCAGCATCAAGCACGACGTCTCGGTCGCGGTGAGCCGCGTCGCCGAATGCATCGAGCGATTGACGGCAGCGGTCGAGGCACGCATCCCCGGCTGCCGCCCGCTTGCCTTCGGCCATGTCGGCGACGGCAATATTCATTTCAACGTGAGCGAGCCCGCCCGCGACAACTACAAGCTAGAGCCCGCCACGACCAAGGCATTCTTCGCCCGCCGGACCGAGCTGAACGACATCGTGCACGGAATCGTCGCGCAGATGGGTGGCTCGATCAGCGCGGAGCACGGCATCGGCATCCTGAAACGCGATGAGCTGGCGCGATATAAGCCGGCCGTCGCGCTCGAGCTGATGCGCGCGGTGAAGCGGGCGCTCGATCCCGACGACATTATGAATCCCGGCAAGATCATCACGCTGAACGAGCCGAAGACCGAAGCGCGCCCGCGCCGTCGCGCTCGTTAGTTTATTCCGGCAGCGGAATGAACTCGGTCTCGCCGGGTACGTTGGGAAAGCGGCCGGCCTTCCAGTCGGCCTTGGCTTGCTCAATGCGCTGCTGAGAGCTTGAGACGAAGTTCCACCAGATGTGCCGGGTGCCCTCGAGTGCGGCGCCGCCGAGGAGCAGCAGGCGCGCGCCCTGCGGCGCCACCACCGCGACCTCCACGCCGCGCTTGAGCACGAGCAACTGGCTCGCGCCGAACGAGCGGCTCGAGAGGTCGATGACGCCCTTCACGACGTAGATCGCGCGCTCCTCGTGCTGGGCCGGGAAAGCGAGCCGCGCGCCCGCGGCTAGCGTGGCATCGGCATAGACCATCTCGGAGAGCGTGACGACCGGCGAGCGTGCGCCCATGAGCGAGCCGATCATCAACCGGACGCGGCTGCCCTTGCCTTCGACGATGGGGAGGGATGCGGCACCATGGTGAGCGAAGCTCGGCTCTGCCTCCTCTCGGGCGCGCGGCAAAGCGACCCAAGCCTGAATCCCAAACACCGACGACGGCGCCATGCGGAGCGCCTCCGGCGTACGCTCGGAGTGCACGATGCCCCGACCGGCGGTCATCCAATTGACCTCGCCGGGCCGGATCGCTTGCACATTGCCGAGACTGTCACGGTGCTGAATCTCGCCCTCGAACAGGTACGTGACCGTAGCGAGGCCGATGTGCGGATGCGGCCGCACGTCTATGCCGGTGCCGGCCTTGAAGGTGATCGGCCCCATCTGATCGAAGAAAATGAAGGGCCCGATCATGCGACGCTCGCCTGCCGGCAGCACGCGGCGAACCTCGAATCCGCCGAGATCACGCACGCGCGGGACGATTACGACGTCCAATCCGGTGCCTTGTCCCGGCGTCGCCCTCGGCTCCTGCGCCGGCTGCCAACTCATTAACGCCTCACCTTCGGGTCCGGAACCTATACTAGGCCAGTGGCGCAGCAAGGCCAGTCCGGATCTCGTCCGCTGGACAGCGCCGGTCGGGCCGATAGGATCGCCGCGGCAATCTTCGAAGGAAGGCTAGCCCCATGTCCGACTACGCCGCGCCGCTCGCCGACATGCGCTTCGCGCTTAACGACGTCGTAGGGCTCGTGGATATCGCGCGGCTACCTGGCTGCGAGCAAGCAGCACCGGATTTGGTCGACCAAGTATTGGATGAAGCTGCGAAACTCGCTGGCGATGTGATCGCGCCGCTCAACGCGGTCGGCGACCGCGAGCGAAGCCGGCTTGAGAACGGCGTCGTGCGCACGCCAAAGGGATTCACGGACGCCTATCGGAGCTATGTCGAGGGTGGCTGGAACTCCCTCCCGTTCGATCCTGCGCATGGCGGTCAGGGCTTGCCGCAGGTTGTCGCGACAGCCGTGCTGGAAATGTGGACTTCGGCCAATCTCAGCTTCTCGCTCTGCCCCATGCTCAATGTCGGCGCGGTGGAGCTCCTGCAAGCGCACGGATCGCCGGAGCAGAAGCGGCTTTACCTACAAAGAATGATCTCGGGTGAATGGACCGGGACGATGAATTTGACCGAACCGCAAGCTGGCTCGGACGTGGGGGCACTTCGCACCAGAGCGGTCAAGGCTGGCGATCATTACGAGATCACGGGTCAGAAGATCTTCATCACCTATGGCGACCACGATATGGCCGCCAACATCGTCCACATGGTGCTGGCGCGGCTTCCCGATGCGCCTCCGGGCACCCGCGGCATCTCGCTCTTCATCGTGCCCAAGAGACTGGTTAACTCCGACGGCAGCCTTGGCGCTCACAACGACCTCCGCTGCGTCAGCCTCGAGCACAAGCTCGGCATCCACGGCAGTCCTACCTGCGTCATGGCCTATGGCGACCGCGGCGGCGCCGTCGGCTATCTCGTCGGCGAGCCGAACCGCGGCATGGAATACATGTTCACCATGATGAACAACGCCCGCCTCAACGTCGGGCTGCAGGGCGTCGCGATCGCCGAGCGCGCCTATCAGCAGGCGCGCGATTTCGCCCGTCAGCGCGTGCAGGGCCGGCCCGCGGGTATCAAGGCCGACGGCCCGCTGCCGATCGTGCACCACGCCGACGTGCGCCGCATGCTGCTCGACATGCGCTCGGCGACCGAGGCCGCGCGCGCCCTCACCTATACGGTCGCCGCCGGGATCGATCGCGCGCGCCATCATCCCGATGCAGACGAGCGCGAGCGCCAACATAGGCGCGTCGATCTCCTGATCCCCGTGGTCAAAGCCTGGTGCACGGACCTCGGCGTCGAGGTCGCCTCCACCGGCGTGCAGGTCCACGGCGGCATGGGCTACGTCGAGGAGACCGGCGCGGCCCAGCACCTGCGCGACGCCCGCATCGCGCCGATCTACGAAGGCACCAATGGTATCCAAGCGAACGATCTGGTGGCGCGGAAGCTCGGCCGCGACGGCGGCGGCGCGGCGCAAGACTTCATCGCGGAGATGCGCGCGCTCGATCGAGAGCTAGCGGCCGCGCCCGGCGACGATCTCGCCGAGATCCGCCGGCAGCTGTCGGCCGGCCTCGAAGCGCTCACCACCGCCACTGCCTGGATGGCTGAGACCGTCGCAACCGACACGCCGCGCGCGCTCGCGGGATCGGTGCCCTATCTCCGGATGCTCGGGACCACCACCGCCGGCTGGCTTCTCGCAAAAGGCGCGCTTGCGGCCCAGAGGGCCCTTGCCGAGCGCAGCAGCCAAAGCGCCTTCCTCGAGGCAAAGCTGATGATTGCGCGCTTCTTCGCGGAGCATCGCCTCGCCGGCGTGCCCGGTATCCTGCCGGCGGTCACCGGCGGGGCTAGCGTGGTGGGGTTCGAGCCGGACCTGCTCTGAGCGATCAACCGCCGCTTGGCGACGGCGTCACTTCTCGTTGACGCAGCGCAGCAGCTTCCAGTAGCCGAAGAGATTGCTGGGCCGCGCCTCGCGCACGCGCAGACGCCCGGCGGCGAGGAACGTGTCGAGCGGGAAATCCGCGTGAAAACCAATCTTTCCGGCGAGGGGCGCCAGGCGCTTCTCGAGCCAACGCATGGCGGGGTTGGCGCTGGTGAAGTGGTTGACGATCACGATCGTGCCGCCTGGCTTGCAGACGCGGCGCATCTCCGCCACGAAACGCGCGGGGTCCGGCACCACCGACGCGACATAGAGCGCCAGCACGGCATCGAAGCCGTCATCCTCGAAACTCATGGCCTCGGCGTCCATCTCCAGGAGCGCCTCGACCTGCTTCAAGCCGCGGCTCTCGACCCGTCGACGGGCCTTCGCCAGCATCTCTTTGGAGACGTCGATGCCAGTGACGCGAGCATCCCGCCGGAAATGCGGCAAGGAGAGACCGGTGCCGACACCGACCTCGAGGATACGCTGGTTCGGCCGATCGTTCGCGACCTCGACCGCGGCGCGGCGTCCCGGGTGAAAGATCGGCCCGAAGACGACGTCGTAGGACCCTGCGAAAAGGCGGTAAGTTCTGAGGGTATCGTGCAACTCCAACGCGTCCTCCACCGGGGAGCCGAGACAGGCCTTGAGCGACCGCTCTTGAGGCCCACTCGGAAATACCCGGCGCTGGGAGCGCCGGGGAGCAAGAGCTCAGATCAGCGTGACGCGATCGGCTTCCAAGCCCTTGCGGCCGTCCACCACGTCGACGCGCACCCGCTGCCCCGGGCCGAGCGAGGTAACGCCGCTCCGACGCAGCGCGGTGATGTGAATGAAGATGTCCTTGCCGCCGCCATCGGGAGAGATGAACCCGTAGCCTTTATCGGGCTCGAACCATTTGACAGCGCCCTCCAGCGTGGTGGCGGGGCCAGCGGGCCGCGCTGGTGCGGCACCGTACCCGTAACCGTCACCCCGCGGTCGACCACCGCCTGTGTTTCCAGCCACGGCGGTACTCATGTCCACATTGAGCACACTCAGGACCAATGGGCCCTTGGCACCCGCGCCCACCTCGCAGGTGACGCCAGCACCCTCGCGCACGTCCTCGTAACCGGCGCGCCTCAGGACGGCCATCGGCAGGAAAGCGTCCTGTGATCCGTCCGTGAATGTGACGAAGCCGAAGCCTTTCGTCGCATTGAACCACTTCACTTTGCCCTCGGCGCGGCGGCCGGTTTGGGCCTCGTCATTCCGGAAAAATCCGGGGCGGCGGTCGTACATGGAGCCTCTGAGAACGGTCTACGAACAGTTGAGCATAACGCCAATTTAATCCAGGGCGCCAGCGTTGCCACAGGCTAAACAGCGCTGTGCTACGAGTTCTCAAGAGGTGTTGCTGGAATGCCACTGTTACTGAAACGGCTCCCATTGGCCCTCAGCCAGAGTATGCCACCGCACGCTGGCGTTGCTCTCCAAGCCCGGTGATACCCAGCCGCATGGTGTCACCCGGCTTCAGAAAGCGCTGCGGCTTCATGCCAAGGCCGACGCCCGATGGGGTTCCGGTCGGGATCACATCGCCGGGCAGCAGGGTCATGAATTGGCTCGCGTAGCTCACTAGCTGCTTCACCGTAAAGATCATATCGCGGGTGTTGCTGCTCTGCACGCGCAGGCCACTCACCTCGCAGAAAAGGTCGAGCGCTTGCGGATCCGGCACCTCGTCGGAGGTCACGAGATAGGGTCCCATGGGCGCGAACGTGTCACAGCTCTTGCCCTTGGACCACTGGCCGCCGCGCTCGATCTGCCACTCGCGCTCCGAGACATCGTTGACGATGCAATAGCCTGCGACGTGCTTGAGCGCGTCCGCCTCGGACACATACTGCGCCTTGCTACCGATGACGATGCCGAGCTCGACCTCCCAATCGGTCTTCTTGGAATTCTTGGGAATGACGACATCGTCGTTTGGGCCATTGATGGCGGTGGTGGCTTTCATGAAGAGGATCGGCTCTTTCGGGATCGGCTGGCCCGCCTCCTGCGCGTGCAGACGATAGTTGAGCCCGACGCAGACCAGCTTCGGCACTCGGGCGACGCAGGGCCCGATCCGGGGCGTACCCGTCACTGCCGGTAGGGTCGCGGGATCGATCCGACGCAGCTTGTCGAGGCTCGCGGGAGAGATCGCGTCGGGTCCGATATCCGATAGTGTCCCGGAAAGATCCCGGATGCGGCCGTCGCGGTCGAGGGCGCCCGGCTTCTCGTGGCCCAGCGGGCCATAGCGCAACAATTTCATGGAGTTTGCTCCCGTTGTTATCGGCGGGTCAGAGGCTGAAACCGCCGTCGATGATGTGAATGGCGCCGGTTGTGAAGCCGGACTCGTCGCTCGCAAGATGGAGTGCGAGCGCTCCGACCTCCTCGGCCGTGCCGAGACGACCCATCGGTTGGCGTGCGATGAAGGCCTTGCGCGCCTCCTCGACGTTGCCGAGCGCCGCGATGCGGTCCTCCAGCGAGGGCGTCGCGATGGTGCCGGGACAGATGGCGTTGCAACGGATGCCCTGCTTAATGAAGTCGGCGGCCACGGATTTGGTGAGTCCGATCACGGCGGCCTTGCTGGTGCCATAGGCGAAGCGGTTCGGAATGCCGCGTACGGATGAAGCGCCGGAGGCGACGTTGATAATTGAGCCCTTTCCCCGTTTCAGCATGCCCGGCAAGAAGGCGCGGATGGTGTAGTACATGCTCTTGAGGTTGAGGGTCATGGTGAAATCCCAGTCCCTCTCGCTGGTGTCTAGCACCGTGCCGTGATGCACGAAGCCTGCACAATTCATGAGCACGTCGATCGTGCCGAGTTCGGCGGCGAGCGCAGTGATCCCTCCCGCGTCGGTCACGTCGAGCTTGCGAGTGACGATCCCGGCACCGCCCTCCTTCGCGAGCGCACCCAGCTTATCCAGGTCGAGGTCCGTTGCGATGACACGGCCGCCTTCGCGGGCGAAGGCGAGTGCGGAAGCGCGGCCGATCCCTTGCGCCGCCGCCGTCACCACCGCCGTCTTGCCCTGCAAGCGTCCCGTCATACCGCGCTCCCGCATTGTAAGGGGCGAAATTGCCACGCCGGGGAGTGACCTGTAAATTGATCTTGTTTGATTTTCCGCACTCGGACCGCCACACCGCGCGTAATCAAGGAAGGTGCTCATGCCGCCGCTCACCATCCGCCTCAATCCCGCCGACAATGTCGTGGTCGCTCGCGCCGATATCTTGCCGGGCACGGAGATACCCGGTGAGCGCGTAACGAGCCGCGGCCATATTCCCGCCGGACACAAGCTCGCGACATCGGCAGTGGCAGCCGGCGAGGCCGTTCACAAATACAATCAGATTATCGGTTTCGCGACGGCGGCAATCGCGCCCGGCGAGCACGTGCACACCCACAACGTGGCGATGGGCGACTTCGCCCGCGACTACGCCTTCTGCGCCGATGCCAAGCCGACGGCGTTCGTGCCGGAGAAAGAGCGCGCCACCTTCGAGGGCATCGTGCGCGCCGACGGACGGGTCGCGACGCGCAACTATCTCGGTGTGCTCACCACGGTCAATTGCTCAGCCACCACCGCGCGTTTCATCGCGGACCAATTCCGCGGCTCGGCACTCGCCGAGTTTCCCAATGTAGACGGCGTGGTGGCGCTGGGACACGGCACGGGATGCGGCATGGCGAGTGAAGGGCTCGCCATGGATCTGCTCCGGCGCACCATCGGCGGCTACGCGCGCCACGCGAATTTCGCGGGGATCCTGATCCTGGGGCTCGGCTGCGAGGCGAACCAGATCGGCGGCTTGATGCGCGCCGAAGGCCTCGCGGAAAACGCGCTCCTGCAGACCATGACCATCCAGGAGACAGGCGGGACCGTGAAGACCGTGCGCGAGGGCGTGGCGCGGCTCAAGGAGATGCTCCCGGTAGCGAACCGGGTGCGGCGCCAGGCCGTGCCCGCGAGCCACCTGATGCTGGCCCTGCAATGCGGCGGCTCCGACGGCTACTCGGGCATCACGGCCAATCCCGCGCTCGGCGCCTGCGTCGACTTGCTGGTGCGGAACGGCGGCACGGCGGTGCTCTCCGAGACGCCGGAGATTTACGGCGCCGAGCATTTGCTGACGCGTCGCGCGGTGAACCACCACGTCGGCGAGGCTTTGATCGAGCGCATCCGCTGGTGGGAGGATTACACAGCCAAGACCGGCGGCGAGATGAACAACAATCCCTCACCCGGCAACAAGGCGGGCGGACTCACGACCATCCTGGAGAAGTCGCTGGGTGCGGTCGCCAAGGGCGGCACCACCAACCTGACAGCCGTCTACAAATACGCCGAGCCCATCGCCGAGAAAGGCTTTGTCTTCATGGACACGCCCGGATACGACCCGGTCTCGGCGACTGGCCAAGTGGCGGGCGGCGCCAATCTCATCTGCTTCACCACGGGCCGCGGGTCGGTCTTCGGCTGCAAGCCGGCGCCCAGCCTCAAGCTCGCGACGAACACGCCGCTCTTCGAGCGCATGGGAGATGACATGGACATCGACTGCGGCCCGATCGCCGACGGCGGCGCCACCATTCAGGAAATGGGCGCGCGCATCTTCAAGCTCGTTCTAGAGACGGCCTCGGGCAAGAAGAGCAAGAGCGAGGAACTCGGCTTCGGCGAGGACGAATTCACGCCGTGGCAGCTGGGCGCGGTGATGTAGGCGTGCACGCGCTCAAAAAAACTTCGTGAGGTTCTTCCGGATCCGCTCCAGCACCGGCACGCTCGGATCCGGCAAGTCGAAGGCCCGGCCGGTGATCTGCTCGTAAGCGCTGATGTAGACGCGGGCGGTTTCCAGGACCATCTCGCGGGGAATTTCGGGGATCTCGTCCTTGTAGGGATCGCAGCGCGCCGCCACCCAACTGCGCACGAAGTCCTTGTCGAAGCTCTCGGGCCGCTCGCCCGCCTCAAAGCGCCTGGGATAGGCGCCGGCGAACCAGTAGCGGCTGCTGTCGGGCGTGTGGATCTCGTCGGCAAGGACGATCCGGCCGTCCCGGTCGAAGCCGAATTCGTACTTGGTGTCGACCAGAATAAGGCCCCGCCGGGCCGCCATCTCGCGGCCCCGCGCGAAGAGGGCAAGTGCGGTCTGGCTAACGCTCTGCCACTGCGCCGCCGTCAGCAGGCCGCGCCGGACGATCTCATCGGGGGTCAGGGGCTCATCATGCCCGCCGTGGAATGCTTTGCTGGTGGGCGTCACGACAGTAGCAGGCAGTTTCTGGTTCTCGCGCATGCCATCGGGAAAGCGCAACCCGTAAAGCACGCGCCCGCCCTTCTTATACATGGACCAGATCGAGGTCGAGGTAGTGCCCGCGAGGTAGTCGCGCACCACCACCTCCACCGGCATGATCTCAAGCCGCCGGCAGACCACGACGTTGGGATCGGGGTAGTCGAGGACGTGGTTGGGCGTCACGTCCTTGGTGGCCTCGAACCAGAAACGCGCGATCTGGGTCAGAACCTGTCCCTTGAGCGGTATCGCCGTGAGGATGCGGTCGAAGGCGCTCAAGCGGTCTGTGGCGATCAGGATCCGACGGCCATCGGCCAGATCGTAATTGTCCCGGACCTTGCCGCGGTAATGGTTGGGCAGCTCCGGAATCGTCGCATCGGTGAGGATGTCCGCGTAATAAGGCGCGACCTTGGCAATATCGATCATGCACCCCGAGGATAGACCGCACGCGCAGAGGCCGTCCATCGATGCGTGGGCATTCTCAGCGCAGGAGCTCGTCGAGCATGGGGTCGGTGAGATCGACCGCGTAAAACAGGTGATAGAACTCGCGCGTGGCGGCGCGTATGTCATCGGGAAACTCGTCGGGATAGAGCGCGTGGCCCAGCCATCGAAGCGCCAACAAGCGCGAAGGCGATGGTGGACCATCGACCCAGCCGAACGGCACCGTCGGCGATGCCAGGACGCGGCTCTCGCGCACCGCCGGCAAGTCGCGCAAACGTGGATCGCTGCTGAAGGCCGCGGCAGCCTCCGAGCCAAGAATCACCGCGACGTCAGGCTTCCAGGCGACGAACTGCTCGGGTGTCGCGTCGTACATCTGGCGACCGCTCGCGGGCGCGACGTTGGTAAGGCCGAGCACCTCGATGAATTCGGCGCCGATCGATCCTGGTCCGGCAGTGGTGAGGCCGTCCTTGCCACGGCCGTAATAGATCCGGAAACGCCGGTCGGTCGGAATCGCTGCCACGCGAGCGTGAACTTCCGCAAGGGTGCGCTCCGCATAAGCGGCAAGCGCCTCGGCGCGCGTCTCCACGCCCAGCACTTGGCCGACCTGCCGGATCGTCCTCGGGAGCGTCGTGATCCCGCCGTCGAGCAGAATGTAAGGCAATCCGGTCTCGGACTGCGTCTTTGCCGCGAGATCGATATAGCGCTGGCTGACCGTGCCCGTGTCCAGCACGAGGTCCGGATGGAGCTGGGCCAGTGCCTGCGGATCGACCTCGCCCGCCCGCCCCGTGAGAGCGCCGAGCCTCGGCAGGCTTGCATAGGGCTCGGCGATATATCCGCGGCTGGCGGCTCCGGCGTCATGGGCCCAGCCGAGCAGGACTTGCGGTGCCACGGCGTATAGCAAAGCCGCGGCAGGCGGTCCCGCGGGAAAGACCCGCGCGACATGGTCAGGAATCTCGACGCTCCTGCCGGTGGCATCCTCGATCACGCGAGCGTGCGCCGGTTCTTGCAGCAAGAGCGCGAGCAACGCGAGGCAAGCGAGGCGGATCATGCGGGCCTGGGAATTGGGGGCTACGCTGTATATAAAGATATATAGCGCCTTAGGCCAGGGCGCCACCGCTCCCCACGGAGGTACGCTCGATGAAGATCAGCGCGCGCAACAAGCTCAAAGGCAAAGTGATCGAAGTGAGGAAGGGCCAGACCACGGCGCATGTTCGCATCGATGTGAACGGCACGATCGTGATGGCATCGATCACCAACGAAGCCGTCGACGAGCTCGGGCTGAAGGCCGGGCAGGTCGCTTATGCCGTCGTGAAAGCGTCCGACGTCATGGTCGCGATCGACGATTAGAGGCTCTCACCGATGGTCAGAAGGAACGAGATCCGCGCCGGTGAGATGCTCGTCGAGCCGCCGCCGCCCACCGATGCCGGCGTCGTTTTTATCGGCCAGATCCGCACGCCCTGGACCGATCGGCTTGAGACGCCCCGCCAGGGCCGGCTCGACGGACCCACTTGCCGCATCGAGGTGTTCGAGCCGTGGATCGCGGCGCTCGACGGCATCGGGGAATTCCAGCGGCTCGAGGTGCTTTATTGGCTGCACCTCTCCCGCAGGGATCTCGTCCGCCAGAGCCCGCGCAACGACGGCATCGCGCGCGGCACCTTCAGCCTGCGCACGCCCGCGCGCCCGAACCCGATCGGAACCCAGATCGTGGCGCTGCTTCGCGTCGAGGGCGGCAACGTGTTCGTGCGGGGTCTCGACTGCCTGGACGGCACGCCGCTGATCGACCTCAAGCCCGATCGCGACTCCTTTACGCCCCTCGCCCCGCGTCAACCCGGTGACGACCAAATCGGCGACATCGAGCCTCAGTAGGGCGTACCGTCCTTGTGCCGATACTGGTATTTGCCGTCGGGCCCAAGAACCGCCTCGAGGTCGTCGTCGGGATAAGCCACCTGATCGCCGGCGCTGCGGTCGCCGACCTCGATGAACACCACGTCTCGCTCGCCGCGATTGACGAGGTGATGGGCATCGCCCGTCCCGGCCTTGAAGCCCGCGCACATGCCGGGCCGCAGACGCGTCTCGCCGGCATTCGTGACCAGGATGGGCTCGCCCTCGAGGATGTAGACGAGCTCGTCCTGGCGCGAATGCGCGTGTCGCAATGCGGAGATGGCGCCCGGCAGCAACCGCGTCAGGTTGACGCCGAAATTCGTCAGGCCGAAGACGTCGCCCAGGACCCGTTTCTGACGACCGCCGATGCGCGCCGCGAAGAGCCCGAGCGTGGGCCGCGGCCGCTCCGGCAGCTCCTCCGCGACGACGGCGAGAGAATGGATCTCTTTGGTCATTACCTGTTGCGTCTCGTTATCCGCGAGCGGCGAGCCGCCACCCCCTCGCCGCTCGGGTAAACGATACCATATCCTGAGTCGCTCAGGATTGGCTGGTATAGGCCTCGATCCGGTAGCCGTCGGGATCGACCACGAAAGCAGCATAGTAGGTGTCGCCGTAGTCGGGCCGCGTGCCGGGCTTGCCGTTATCACTGCCGCCCGACTTGAGCGCGCTCGCGTGGAAGGCGTCCACAGCCTTTCGGCTCGCGGCGTCGAAGCAAACGTGCAGACCTGATTTCGGATCGGCGGGAATCGGGTGCTCGGCCGCCAGCACCCAGAACTGCGGGGATTGGGCGCCGTAGCCGAGATAGCCCTCGCCCTCGGTCAGACATTTGTAGCCCAGGGGCGAAAGGCTCGCGTCGTAGAAGCGCCGCGCCGCCTTGATGTCACGGACGCCGACGGAAACGTGATTGATCATGGGGCCTCTCCTTGTGGCTAATAGCGTTGCGCGTACTAACTGTCATGGTGGTTATAATGATGGCGCACAGGACCGGGATTGTCAACCGCCTTGCCGGTTAGTATGTGAGGATTATGACGCAACCTTCCCGTGGGGCGGCCCGCGACCTGGTGCCGGGCTTTCCAGACGATCTCTGCCTCGGCTTCGCGAACACCCGCTACTACCGCGGCAGCGATGCGCCGACGGAGACGCTCACCGATCTCGACGCGCTCTTCGGGTGGTGCCGCTCGGCCACGCTGCTGTCAGCCGGCGGCGAGAGGATGCTACGGCGGGCGTGGGCGGAGGAAATCGCGGGATCCTTGGCCTTTCGCGATGCGGTTGCCCTTCGGGAGATGATCTATCGGGTGTTTTTCTGCGTTGCCGAAGCGAAGGCACCCGCGGGGGCCGATCTCGACGCCCTCAACCGCGCGCTCCGGACAGCACCGGAGCGGATCGGCATTGCGCGTTCGGGACCAGGTTTCGCTTGGCGCGTGACGCCGATCGAGCAGCCGAGCGTCGCGGCCCTGCTGGCGCCGGTCGCCTGGTCAGCGGCCAATCTGCTCACCGGCCCCCGCCTTCCGCGCGTTCGGCATTGCGCCAACCAGCGCTGCCTGTGGATGTTCCTCGATGACAGCAAGAGCGGAACGCGACGCTGGTGTTCGATGTCCGCTTGCGGCAACCGCGCGAAGGCGCACCGCCACTACGTCCGGCAGAAGGAAGGCTGAGCGCCCCTAGGACGCGCCGCTGGCTGATTTGATCGCGGCGAGATAGGCGCGCACGCGGCGCGCATTGGTGCCGAAATCGCCGCGGCCGAGCCGGCTCTTTGAGCGCACGTCGATCCGGGAGCCGTTGCCGTCGGCGCTCACGCGCACCACGATGTCGTCGGTGAATCCATACCAGAAGGTACGGTCGGTCGCCTCGATCCGGCCCCGTTCGCCGTCGGCCGCCACGATGGTCCAACCCATCTTTCGCACGGCATCGAGCGCGACCGAGAAAGATTGATCGGTCGGCTTGTTGAAGTGCGGTGCCACGATGTCGGGGAAGGCCTGCTTCTGCAGCGCCGGGAAATCCGGACTATAGGTCGCGGGCTGCGCGTGCGCGGCCTCCCGGAGCGGCATCACCGCCTCGAAAGCGGGCGGGTTCGAGGTGTCCGTGGTGATGTCGTTCATCGATGGCATTGCGTGCCCCGTCTGGGCGAAACTCCAGGGTACGTAAGCAGAGCCCGCTCCGACGACAATCCCGAGCACCGCCAGCGCCGCCCAGCCGCGCGGCTTGCCGGCCAAGGTGACCACCATGGCCACCAAAGAGATCACGGCACCCGCGATGCCCGTGTAATAGACCACCACCCGCGGCAAGAAGATCAGCGCGGTTGACAGCGGCCAAAGACCCGCCCGGTAGCCGAGCGGCGCCAGGATCAGAACGCCCGCGGCAGCGAGCGCCACCACCGCCCCGATGGCGGCAATAGCCGGCGCCCAAGATCGGCGCGATCGAACGCCGGATGCCTCAGCCATGGCGTTACCCATCGTAGAAATCATAGTGAAAACCAAAGCTCCTCGCCCCTCACAATGGCGTGCGTTGGCTGTCCGACCCGAGGCAGCGCTAAGGCAATTAATTGGCGCTTATTGTGGCTTCAGGCCGTGCCGGCGAGGGCCCGCTGAGCCGGTAGGTCGTCCTCGATAAAGGCCTGCACGATCTCGTCGACCGTGCGGTCGGCCGCCAATCCCAGGCGCTCCGCACGCTTGGAGGAGATGCCGCGAGGCCAGCCGGCGACGATCTTCTGGATCACGGGATCGGGCTCCCAG
>DASZHJ010000267.1:0-3934 GCA_035938015.1 Allostellaceae bacterium | reverse complement strand
AGCGCGTCGAAGGGCGCCGCGCGGGTTCCCATGTTGTAGGGCCTGAGGAGGCACGATTCCGCGCGGATCTGCCGGGGTCCGAAGCGCGCGCCGCTGCGGTTGGAGGTGCCGATATCGAAGGGCACCCCGATGAAGCAGGCGTCGAGCCCGGTGGCGTCCTCCCGCGCGGGGAGGCGCATCATGGTGCCGGGACCCCCGAAGCGCGGCATCACGTTGCCGCCGAGCGGCTGGTTCAGCTTCTTCTCCATGGCGGACCTCCTGACGATGCCTGCTTACCGCAGTCTAGGTCAGGTCCAACGAGCAAGAAAGACGACGGGGCGAAGCTCCCAAGATCTCGTTTGTTGAGTCGCCATCAACCCGATCCGTCCATCATCGGCGCTGAACGATGTCCGTCCCCGGGAACGTGCAGGAGTTTCGGTGCATGGAACAGCGAAACCACCTCCGCGAACCTCGGACGAGGAGATGGGCGGTGGCGACTACGAAAGAAACCCAATCTGCTTCAAATGACGTCAGGCCTGCGGATCGGGCGCCGGCAGATCGCGAAGCTCCGACACCGTCTTCGGGAGGCCGGTCACATCCGGCAGAACGCGCATCGCCGCCGAGGGGTCGTGGCCGGTCTTGTCGCGATCGACCCAGACCCGCTTCACGCCCAGGCGTCGCGCCGGCGCGATGTCATGAAACCAGCTGCAGGCGGCGTGGATCCAATTGCGGCGCTCGATGCCGGTCTCTTCTTGGAATCGATTGAAGTGACCGAGCTCGGGCTTGTAGCTCCCGACCATTTCCGCGGTGACCACGAGATCGGGCTTCAGAGGGAACTTGGCGAGCGTTAGGGCGAAGAGGTCATTGTCGCAATTCGTGAGCATCGCGAGCTTCCAACCGGCCTCGCGCAACGCGCCGAGCGCCGCGGCCACGTCCCCGTAGAACGGCAGCTCGCCCCACTTCCGCACGATCACGTCCGATTGCCCCTTGGGGAGCGCAAGGCCGATCTTGCGCGCGCCCTGCTCCAGCCCCGCCGTCAGGACGTCCTTGTAAAGCCGGTGCGGAGGCTGCGCCTCGATCGAGCGCTCGAACTCGTGGTAGGCGCGGATCAGCTCGTCGGTGCGGTCTCCGGCGATCGGGGTAAGAGCGCGCCGATAGCCGGTGTGCCAGTCCACCAGGGTTCCGAAGCAGTCGAACGTAACCCAGCGATCGCTTGTCATGGCGTCTTCCATCGTCTGTTGAGCGGCCTTTGTGCCACTCGATGTAGCATGGCAGGCCGAGGCAGTCTTGGCCGCGTCTCCCTGCGCTTTGACCCGCTCTCCGAAACTTGTAGGGTTGCACGGCTCAGCTGCCCCGCACGGGAGGAGGCGCCATGGACGCCCCGCGAATGTCTCTATCGATCCGGTCCTACGACGGATTGGAGCGCGTCCACGCCCACGACTTTCATCAGATCGTCCTTCCGGTGATCGGCGAGATGAAGGTCCGGGTCGGGGCCGTAAGCGGCGCGATCGCTCACTCCAATGGCGTATTGATCGTCGGCGGCACGCCGCATCAGGGGTGCGTGCTCGGCGAGAATCGCTTCGTCGTCTTCGAGGTGCCGCGCAGGGACTTCCTCCCGGAGAGCATCGTCTCCCGCGCATGCGCCGCGCCGTTCTTTGCGATCGACGAGCCCCTCGATCATCTCGCGCGCTACGTCTCCGGCGAAGCCTCGTCGGGCGCGCTCGGCGACGGGGCGACGCACCATGCGGCGGCTTTGCTGGCGAAGTCGATCGGTCGAAAATTCTCGACGCCGGAGCGGCACGCCGAACCCGTCATGCGGGCGCTTGCGGTGATCGAGGAGCGGTACGCCGAGTCCTTGACGGTCGTCGACCTCGCGCGAGCGGCGGGCATGGGCGTCAGCCGGTTTCACGAGCAATTCCGGCGCGAGACCGGTCATACGCCCGCCGAGTGGCTCGTGGCGACGCGTCTCGATCGGGCCGAAGACTTGTTGCGCGACACCCGCCTGCCGATCGCGGAGATCGCGCTCGCCGTGGGGTTCTCGGACCAGAGCGCCCTGACGCGCAGCTTTCGCCGACGGCGCGGCACCACGCCGGCGGCGCTCCGAGGGAGATTCGCATGAGCGAAGCCTCGTTGGGGACGCTCTTGGGACCGAATGTCGCCGAGCGTGTGCGCGGACCCATCGAGACCGCGCGGCCGCTCCCGGCCGCGGCCTACACGAGCGAGGCCTATCATCGGCTGGAGATGGAGCGCGTGCTCGGCCGCAGCTGGACCGGCGTCGCCTTCGCCCATCAAGTGCCCAACCCCGGCGATGCGATCCCGGTCCTGGCGGCTGGGTTGCCCGCGATCGTGCTGCGCGACCGCGGCGGCGAGATCCGGGTCTTCCATAACGTCTGCCGCCACCGCGGCTCCGTGATCCTGAGCGAGCCCGTAAGCGGCCGGCCGACCCTGCGCTGCCCCTATCACGGCTGGGCCTACGGCCTCGACGGCAGCCTGAGGGCGACGCCGCTCTGGGACGGCAAGCGCGTGGCGGATGCCAAGAGCATCGACCGCGCGAGCCGCGGCCTGGTGCCGATCCGCTCGGGGATCTGGATGGATGTGGTCTTCGTCAATGTCTCCGGCGATGCGCCGCCGCTCGAGAGCGCGGTAGCGCCGCTCGAGGCCTTGTCGGCGCCCTACAACATGGATCGCTTCCGGCTCGCGCACTACCAGGCCGGCGATGTGCCGGCGAACTGGAAGCTCACCGTCGAGGCCGCCGTCGAGAATTATCACGAGGAGTTCGTGCATCAGCAGCTGCCGGCGCGCGTGGACGCAGCCACGGGCGCCCGGACCTACGGGGACGTGTTCGAAGGCGAGGTGTTCGGCTTCAGCTGGGCCGGAGACTCTGCCCTGCGGTCCGATACGCCGTTGGTGCCGCTGCGCCCGAACGCGGGGAACGCGGCACGCACCGACCACCTCTGCTTCGTGTTTCCCAACACGCAGATCAGCCTGTTCGGCAGCCTCGCGCTGCGTACGCTCTGGGTCCCCACGGGCGTCGAGACCACGCGCTGGCACAGCTCGTGGTACCTGGTGGATGGTGCCGCGACCGACGACGAGCATCGCGGCGCCCGCGAGGAAATGATCCGCTATTGGCTGCAGCTGCGCGGCGAGGATCGCACCGTGCTCGCGCTGATGCAGCGGGGTCGTCACTCGCCGGTCGGCGACGATCTCAGATTGTCGCCGTTCTGGGAGGGCGCGATTCTGCATTTCCATCGCAAGATCGTCGACGCCATGACGGTGAAGCCGTGAGCGTCGGCATCGGCCCGTGCGCATCGCGCTGACCGGTGGTCGAGGGCGCCTCGGCCGCTACGTCGCGGCGGAGCTTCGGCAGCGGAGCCACGAGGTCCGCATCATCGATCGCGCCGCGCCGGACGCGGGTGAGCCGAGCTTGTATTCTCCCGTTGATGTGCTCGATTACGGCGCGCTCGCTGTGGCATTCCGGGACCAGGAGGTCGTCGTTCATCTCGCGGGTATCGACCAGTCGCTCGCGAGCGCGCCCGCGGCGGTGTTCGAGGCCAATGTGCGGGGCACCTGGAACGCGTTCGAGGCCGCGGAACACGCGGGCGTTCGCCGCACCGTCCTATGCTCCAGCACCTCGGTGCTCGGCCTCGACCACACGAACCCGACCTTGCCGCCGCTTTATCTGCCGGTGGACGAGGCGCACCCCACGCGCCCCAGCAGCAACTACGGCATGAGCAAGCTCCTGGGCGAAGAGATCGCCGCCGCCTTCGCGCGCCGCGGCACGCTCGAGGTGCTGATCCTCCGCCCGAGCTATGTGGCGTTTCCGGAGATGCTCGGCTTTCTGTCGGGTGCCAAGGGCACCCAAGCCGAGCGCGAGGCCGAGCCGGTGCCGCTGCTTCGGTCCTATGTCGCACCCGAGGACGCCGCGCGCGCCTTCGCGCTTGCGGCCGAGCACGAG
>DASZHJ010000266.1:0-13832 GCA_035938015.1 Allostellaceae bacterium | reverse complement strand
TCTTTAATGGCAATGCCGACCAGGGGCTCGCCCACGCTGATGGCGAGGCTGGTCACATGATAGATCACCGGGCCGGAAACCTCGGCGGTGATCCGGTGCTCGCCTACCCCCACAAGATCATAGATGACGCCGAGGTTCGCGCCGCGCTCGACGCGGGCGCCGGGCGAGACCGCGCAGTGCCAATAGCCCGCGACCGGCGCCGTCGCGACTTTCATCGTGTAGATCGGCGGGCCAGCCGTCTCGGCGCCGGGATCGGGCAGCATGCCGAGCTTGCCCATGATCCGTTTCACGCCGGTCTCGATCAGCGTGACGCTCTCCTCGGTCCAGAGACCGCAGCCGCCGGATTCCAGGAGAACGCCGGAGATGCCCTGATTGACCGCGGCGCGATAGCTGTGCCCCGGCGCCGCACTGCGCATCACGTACGGGAAGCCGGCGGCGATCGCGAGATCGCGGCTGCGGTCGTGGCCGTCCGGAAAAATCGCGAACGGCAGCAGCGCCTCGATGATGTCGCCGCAGTGCAAGTCGATATAAGCGCTCATGCCGGGCATCGCGGTGCGCGCGACCCAAGCCGCCAAACGCTCGCTGGGCGAGCCGTCCGCTTTACCGGGAAATACCCGGTTGATGTTCTTGCCGTCGCGGGGATTGAAGTAGGGGCGATGCTGCCAGAACGCGTCGATGTTGAGGATCGGCAGGATGGTGAGCTCGCCCACGAGTTCCTCGAGCGGCATGCGCGTGAGGCGCCGCGCCGCCTCGATGCTGGAATACTCGGCGCCATGCACGCCGGCGGTGACCAGGAGCTTCGGACCGGGCGCGCGCCCGCGGAGAATGGTACAGGGAATCGAGAGACCGGACTCCGGCTCGACAAAGCCGGACCAGCGGTCCTGACCCGCGCTCGCGGGCACGGTAAGCGGCATTGATGACTCCTCCCGAGGTCGACGAGCTGGGTCAGCGCAGCCAGACGCGATGACAGCGCCGCACCAGCACGGGCCGGCGGCCACGCGAGGTGTCGCGCCAGACGCGGACATGATGGCAGCGAACGACGTACCGGACGTCCCGGAGAGGCGAGGCCCCGGCCGTGGCGCGATCGATCGTGGTTTGGCCGGCGGCCGGAGCCGCGCTCACCTCCACGGGAGCCACCATACCGATCGCCAAAGCGAGAAGTGCCGCAATAAACCAGCTGCGCATCGTTTCCTCCGTCTCGTGGTTCACCTGGGACCCGTCCGAGCCCGCGCGCTGATCGCTCACGCCGGTTTGGAATTTCGTCGGTCCCATTCGCCATCAGTTTGCCCAGACACTGCGGGGGCCCGCAACATTCTTCGGAATGATGCTCGCTAGAAACCCGGACGCGGGACAGTGTCCATCAGCACCGCCGCAAAACCGCCGTCGACTGCGATGTCGGCGCCATTCACATAGCCCGCGCGATCGCTCGCGAGATAGAGGACGACGTCCGCGATGTCCTGGGGCGTGCCGATGCGGCGGCTCGGTACCATCTGGGCGCGGCGCTCGCCGACGCCGGGCGCTTGGTAGAAGGCCTCGCTGAGCGGCGTCCGGATCAAGCCGGGACTCACGACATTGCTGCGAATGCCCGAGGGCCCCCACTCCAACGCAAGCTGCCGAGAGAGAACGGCGACGCCTGCCTTGCTCGCGCTGTAGGCGCCGCTGCGCGGCTGCGGATGATGCGCGGCAACCGACGCCACGTGGACCATGCTGCCACGGCGGGCCGCGAGCATCTGTTTTCCAAAGGCCTGCGCGCAGAGAAGATACCCCGTGAGATTGACGGAGAGCACCTGGTTCCAGTCGTCGAGAGAAAGGCTCTCGAGCGCACCGGCGCGAAGCAATCCCGCGTTGTTCACGAGGACGTCACAAGCGCCGAAGCTCCGACGCACCGCCTCGGCCGCGGCGGCAACGCTCGCGACATCGGAGGTGTCGCATTCGATCGCGAGCACGCGGCCGCCCCGCGCGCGGAGCTCCGAAGCGACCGCCTCGCAGGCGGGACGATTGCGATCGAGCAGCGCCGCGACGGCGCCCGCGGCGACCATGGCGGTCGCGACCGCGCGGCCGATCCCGCTGCCGGCGCCGGTCACGACGCAGACGCGATCTGCGAGTCCGAGCCAATCGTGCGGGTCAGTCATGACTCCGGCGTCGGTTACCGATCATCGAATGCAGGTGCCGAGATTGCCCGCGCCCCAGGGCGACGCCGGCGCCTTTCTGGTGCCCCTGGAGGGACTTGAACCCCCACGCCCTTGCGAGCAACAGATTTTGAGTCTGCCGCGTCTACCATTCCGCCACAGGGGCTGTTCCATATGGCCGCGGCAAATATAACGGCGGCAAGAGCGCGGTCAATCGATGCACGGCCAACTCGACCGGCCTCTTGCGTGAGCCCGAGCCCTCAGGCTAGATCGCGCGCCGCCCGACGGGCGGAGCCATGCTCCGCCGGGTCCCGCCTGCGCCTCGGGACCGGGTGAAACCGGCACGCGGGAGCCGCCTTGCTCGAACGCATCATCGCACCCGTTGCCTCCTTCATCGTCGCGACCATCTCCACCTTGGGCTATGGCGGGATCGTCCTGCTCATGGCGATCGAGTCCGCCTGCATCCCGCTGCCCTCCGAGATCATCATGCCGTTCTCCGGCTATCTGGTTTCGACCGGCCGCTTCAATCTGGCGCTCGTCGCAACCGCGGGAGCCCTCGGCTGCAATCTCGGCTCCACGATTGCCTACGCGGTCGGCTATTTCGGCGGCCGGCGGATGGTGGAGCGTTGGGGTGGTCTCGTCCTGATGGGCCGGCGCGAGCTGGCGCTGGTCGACTGGTTCTTCACCCGCTTCGGCAGCCTCGCGGTCTTCATCGGCCGGCTGCTGCCGGTCGTTCGCACATTCATTGCGCTGCCCGCGGGAATCGCCCGGATGCCCCAAGGGAGATTCCAGCTCTATACGTTCCTGGGGTCTTGGCCGTGGTGCTATGCTCTCGCCTATGTCGGTGAGCAGCTGGGCGAGCGTTGGAACACCGACCCCAGGCTCAAGGCGTTCATGCATCGGTTCGACGGCGTTATCGTTGCCGGTATCGTCGCCTTGGTTGTTTGGTACGTGTGGGCGCACTGGAAGCACCGCACGCGACGAAAGGATTGATCTCGTCTCCATGACCACCGCACGCCCGGTGCTCCTCGCCGTGCTCGCCGCCAGCATCGCGATCGCCGGCGGCGCGCTGCTCTTCCAGTATGTGGGCGGCTTGCAGCCCTGCGAGCTGTGCCTTACGGAGCGCTGGCCCTATTACGGCGCGATCGCGGTCGCGCTTGCGGCCCTTGCTACGGGTGCGCGTGACGCGATCTGGTGGATCGGGCTGCTGACGCTTATCTTCCTGGCGAGTGCGATGCTCGCCACCTACCACGTCGGCGTGGAGCAGCATTGGATCGCCGGCCCTACCGCCTGCACCGGCGGGGCCAGTGGCGCCAAGACCGCGGAGGAGCTGATGAAGTTCCTGGAGGAACAGCAATCCGTCCGCTGCGACGAGGTGCAATGGTCGCTGGCGGGCCTCTCGCTCGCGGGCTGGAACCTCGTCACGTCGCTCGCCCTGCTCGCCGTCACTGCGTTCGGGGTTATGCGCCTTCGAAAGGCGGGCACGCCATGACCTCTCACCCGCGCCTTCCCGGCGATCCCTCGCCCGAGGAAATGGTAGAGCGCATGATCCGCGTTGACCACGCCGGCGAGTACGGCGCCGTCCGCATCTACGAGGGTCAGCTTGCCGTGCTCGGAAAATCGGCGGCTGGCAGCGTCATTCGCGACATGGCGGAGCAGGAGCGCCGTCACCTCGAGCGCTTCGAGAAACTCGTGCGAGAGCATCGGGTGCGGCCGACCGCGCTCTCCCCGCTCTGGCACGTCGCGGGCTACGCGCTGGGTGCCGCGAGCGCGCTCTTGGGCGAGCGTGCGGCGATGGCGTGCACGGTCGCGGTGGAGGAGGTGATCGACGAGCATTACCGCCAGCAGGCCGAGAGCCTCGGCGAGGACCAGGCGCCGCTCCGGAAGACCATCGAGGAATTCCGCGCGGATGAGCTCGCCCACCGCGATATCGCCCTGGCCCACGACGCCCGAACCGCGCCGGCGCATGATCTCCTGACCGCGACGGTCAAGCTGGGCTCGCGGATCGCCATCTGGCTTTCCACGCGGATCTGATGAGCGACGCACCGGCGTCGACGGTGCTCTTCTCCGACCTGCTCGCACTCACCGAGCGCGGCCTGGCGGCAGCCGAGGATGTGCTGGCGACGGCCAAGGGACGGCTCGAGGAGAGGGTGGCACCCAAAGGGGCCGTCGAGACCGAGCGGCTCGACGCCCACCAGTTCGCGGCCCATGGCTTCGCGTGGCTTGCCACCTATGTGACGGCCCTCCGGGAGCTCCGAGGCTGGGCCAAGCGCCTTGACGCTGCGCGGCGCCTGGGAGAAATCGAGGCACTCATCCTGCAGGTCGGCTTCGGCGAATACCTCGCGCAAATCCACGGCGGCATCGCGCTCTCGCAAGGCGAGGTGGCGCGCCCAGCCGATCTCGGCCTCGACTGGGAGAGCATGGCCCCGCTGCGCAGGCCGGAGCCGCATCGGCTGATTCGACGCGGCAACACCGAGCGCGTGCGCGGGCGCCTCGCAGATCTGCTGAAAGATGCTAGTGCGGGCGCGGGCTTTGGCGCGCTGGGGATCGAGGATCCCACGCTCGAGCTCGTGCGCGAGCAGTTCGGGCGCTTCGGGGCCGAACGCGTGGCGCCGTTTTGCCACGGTTGGCACATGCGGGACGAGCTCATCCCGCTTGGCGTGATCGAGGAGATGGCGAGCCTCGGCGTCTTCGGCTTGACCGTGCCGGAGGAATGGGGCGGTCAAGGCCTCGGCAAGCTCGCGATGTGCATCGTCTCCGAGGAGCTCTCGCGCGCCTATATCGGCGTGGGCTCGCTGGGCACGCGCTCGGAGATCGCGGCGGAGCTCATCCGCGCGAGCGGCACCGAGGCGCAAAAGCAGCGGTTCCTGCGCCGCATCGCCAGCGGCGAGATCTTGCCCACGGCGGCCTTCACCGAGCCCGATGTCGGCTCGGACCTCGCCAGCCTCAAAACACGGGCCGTGCGCGAGGGCAACCTCTACCGCGTCCACGGCGCCAAAACCTGGATGACCCACGGGAGCCGCTCCGACCTGATGACGCTGCTCGCGCGCACCGATGCTGGCGAGCCCGGCCATCGCGGCCTCAGCATGTTCCTCGCGGAAAAGCCGCGCGGCAGCGAGAGCGACCCCTTCCCCGCCGCCGGTATGCGCGGCAGCGAGATCCCGGTGCTGGGCTATCGCGGCATGAAAGAATACGAGGTCGCCTTCGACGGCTTCGCCGTGCCGGCGGAGCATCTGCTGGGTGGCGAGGAGGGTCAGGGCTTCAAGCAGCTCATGGCGACTTTCGAGAGCGCACGTATCCAGACGGCCTCGCGCGCGGTGGGCGTGGCGCAGAACGCGCTCGAGCTGGGCTTGCGCTACGCGCTCGAGCGCCGGCAGTTCGGTCAGCCGATCCACGGCTTTCCGCGGGTCGGCGGCAAGCTCGCGTGGATGGCGGTCGAAACCATGATCGCGCGCCAGCTTACCTATTTCGCGGCTGCCGAGAAGGACAGCCACCGGCGTTGCGACATCGAGGCCGGGATGGCGAAGCTCCTGGCCGCGCGCACCGCTTGGGCGAACGCCGACAATTCGCTGCAGATCCACGGCGGCAACGGTTACGCGATGGAATACCCGATCTCCCGCGTGCTCTGCGACGCCCGGATCCTGAATATCTTCGAGGGCGCGGCCGAGATCCAAGCTCAGGTGATCGCACGGGGTCTGCTGCGTGGGCGTAACTAGGCCGGCAGGCGCTGGGATGTGCTCGCGAGCCATCGGCCGCGCTCTTGCGCGGCGGGAAATCGGCGACGCGCGCCTATTGCCCGCACACCGGGCAGGCCCACTCCGCGGCAAGCTTGCGCGGGTGCAGCACATTCTTGCTGGGCTTCAGGGCGTGGTAGAGCCGGCATTCTCCGTGGTAAGCCAAGATCGGCGACTCCGCCGTCGCATAGGCGAAGGCAGAATAGTTACCGACATGCCGCTTGAGTTTACCCGCGAGATCGTCGTCGGAACGCCCGACATAGCTCACTCTCATGACCTTGTTGTCGCCGAGCGTGCCGAGCACATAAAAGCCGGCGGTCTTGTGCCTGATGGCACTGTCGACCTTCTCCTTGGTGAGGGTGTCTGGATCCCGCAGGTCGGGAAGCGGCATCGGCTGGTTGCTGAGCATGGAGCTTACCCTTGAGCGGCTGAAACCCGTTGGCGTCCGCCCCAATTGGGTATCCGATGACGCCGCTGGGATCGAGTATCGGACGGGCCTATATTATTACAATGGAACGCTTCCTCCCCGTCCTGATCGTGGTGGCGATGGTTGCCACGCTCGCGGTCTTGGGCCTGGGACTTCTGTCCATGGCGCGGGGCGACAGCGCGCGGCGGTCCAACAAGCTCATGCAGTCTCGTGTTTTGTTGCAAGGCATCGCGCTCTTGCTGTTCATCGTCTTCATGTGGCTGTTCCGGCGCTGAGGCGGGCGATGGTCAGGCTCACGCGCATCTACACCCGCGGCGGCGATCAAGGCGAGACGTCGCTCAGCGATGGCACGCGGGTCAAGAAACACGTGCTCCGCATCGAGGCGATCGGGACCGTGGATGAGGCCAATGCGACGATCGGCTTGGCGCGGCTCCAGACCGGCAGCCACGCACAAGCCGGACCCGACACCATGCTGAGCCGGATCCAGAACGACCTGTTCGATTTGGGCGCCGATCTTTCGACGCCCGAGGGTGGCGGTGGTGCAAAGGGACCCCTGCGCATCTTCCCCACGCAGGTCGAGCGTCTCGAGCACGAGATCGACGCGATGAACGCCGAGCTGCAGCCGCTCGACTCCTTTGTTCTGCCGGGTGGCACGCAGCTCGCCGCAGCGCTTCACCTCGCGCGTACGGTGGTGCGCCGCGCGGAGCGTCTGGCGGTCGCGCTCGCCGAGCGGGAGACCGTCAATGCCGAGGCGATCAAGTACCTGAACCGGCTCTCCGATCATCTCTTCGTGCTGGCCCGGACGGCGAACGACAAAGGGCTCTCCGACGTGCTCTGGCGGCCTGGCGCCCACCGCTAAGGGCGTGCGAGGGCTGCAGTTTGCAGTCCCATGACAGGAAGCACTTGCCTTAGTCTTTCGCAAATGCACAATCCGGCGCCACCTCCGAGCCGGAGCCTCGGCAACAGCGGGATTTCCTCATGAAAGTGCTGGTCGCCGTCAAACGGGTTATCGACTTCAACGTGAAGATTCGCGTCAAGGCGGATAAGACCGGCGTCGAGACCGCCAACGTCAAGATGTCCATGAACCCCTTCGACGAGATTGGCGTCGAGGAGGCCATCCGCCTCAAGGAAAAAGGCGTGGCGACCGAGATCGTCGCGGTCTCGTTGGGCGCGCAAGCCTGCCAGGAGACCATTCGCACCGCGCTCGCCATGGGCGCGGACCGCGGCATCCACGTGCTGACCGACGCGGAGTTGCAACCGCTCGCGGTGGCGAAACTCCTGAAGGCCGTGGTCGCCAAAGAGCAGCCGGGTCTGGTGATCCTTGGCAAGCAGGCGATCGACGACGACTGCAACCAGACCGGCCAGATGCTGGCGGCGCTCCTGGGCTGGTCGCAGGGCACTTTCGCCTCCAAGATCGCGATCGCCGACGGCAAGGCAACGGTGACGCGTGAGGTCGATGGCGGCCTCGAGACCATCGAGCTCAAGCTCCCCATGGTGATCACCACGGACCTGCGGCTCAACGAGCCGCGCTACGCCTCGCTCCCCAACATCATGAAGGCGAAGAAGAAGCCGATCGAGCAGATCACGCCGGAGGCGCTCGGGGTCGATCCGGCGCCGCGCCTGGTCACGCTCAAGGTCGAGGAGCCCGCCAAGCGCCAAGGCGGCAAGAAGGTGGCGTCAGTCGCGGAGCTGGTCGAGAAGCTCCGCACGGAAGCAAGGGTGATCTGATGGCCGTCCTGGTCCTTGCCGAGCATGACAACGCGAGCCTGAAGCCCGCGACCCTCAACGCGGTTGCCGCGGCTCAAGCGCTCGGCGGCGAGCTCCATGTGTTGGTGGCGGGCGCCAACTGCCGGCCGGCCGCAGAGGCCGCGGCGAAGATCAAGGGCGTGGCAAAGGTGCTGATCGTCGATGATCCCGTGCTGGCCCATCCGCTCGCGGAGGATTTGGCGCCGCTCATCGTGAAGCTCGCAGAGGGCTACTCGCACGTGCTGGCACCCACCACGACCGCCGGCAAGAACGTCATGCCCAGAGCGGCGGCGCTCCTCGATGTCGCGCAGATCTCGGATATCGTCGGCGTGGTGTCGGCGGACACCTTCGTGCGGCCGATCTACGCGGGCAATGCGCTCGCCACCGTGCAATCGAAAGACAAGGTCAAGATGATCACCGTCCGCGGCACGGCTTTCCCGGCGGTGCCGGCCGAGGGCGGTAGCGCGACGATCGAAACTCTCTCGGCCCCGGTGTCGGCAGGTCTTTCGACTTACAAAGGCGCGGAGCTCTCGAAATCCGAGCGGCCAGAGCTCACCGCCGCGCGCATCGTGATCTCCGGCGGACGCGGCATGCAATCCGGCGACAACTTTCATTTGCTGGACAAGATTGCCGACAGGCTCCATGCGGCCGTGGGCGCCTCGCGCGCCGCGGTCGACGCGGGCTTCGTGCCCAACGACTACCAGGTGGGTCAGACGGGCAAAATCGTCGCCCCCGACCTCTATATCGCCGTCGGTATCTCCGGCGCGATCCAACACCTCGCCGGCATGAAGGATTCCAAGGTCATCGTCGCCATCAACAAGGACGAGGAAGCGCCGATCTTCCAAGTCGCTGACTACGGTATCGTCGGCGACCTCTTCAAGATCCTGCCCGAGCTCGAGGCCGAGCTCGCCAAGCAGGTCAAGTAGCGGCACCCACCCCGCCGCGTCCGGCCCCAGGAGTCCTCTCCATGATCAAGACCATCGGCATCATCGGCGCAGGCCAGATGGGCAGCGGCATCGCTCACGTATGCGCGCTCGCGGGCTTCGACGTGCGCCTGTCCGATGTCGACGCGGCCGCGCTCGAGCGCGCACATGGCAACATCGACCGCAACATCGCGCGGCAGGTCACGCGCGGCAAGGTCACCGAGGGCGACAAGGCGGCGGCACTGAAGCGCATCTCGCTTGGCACCGACTACGCCGCCTTCCGCGACTGCGACATCGTGATCGAGGCAGCCACCGAAAAGGAGCCGGTGAAGCGCGAGATCTTCAAGCAGCTCGTACCGCACCTGAAGCCCGACGCGTTGGTCGCAAGCAACACTTCCTCGATCTCCATCACGCGCCTTGCCGCCACAACCGACCGGCCCGGCAAGTTCATTGGCATGCATTTCATGAACCCGGTGCCAGTGATGACGCTGGTAGAGCTGATCCGCGGCATCGCGACCGATGAGGCGACCTTCCAGACCGTGCGCGAGCTCGCGGTGAAGCTCGGCAAGACGCCGGTGGCAGCGGAGGACTTCCCGGCTTTCATCGTCAATCGCATCCTGCTGCCGATGATCAACGAGGCGGTCTACACGCTTTACGAGGGTGTGGGGTCGGTGGAAGCGATCGATATCGCCATGAAGCTGGGCGCCAATCACCCGATGGGACCGTTCGAGCTCGCGGACTTCATCGGCCTCGACACGTGTCTCTCCGTCATGCAGGTGCTCTACGAGGGCCTCGCGGACTCGAAGTACCGTCCGTGCCCGCTCCTGGTGAAATACGTCGAAGCGGGCTGGCTCGGCCGCAAGGCGAAGCGCGGGTTCTACGACTACCGCGGCGAGAAGCCGGTGCCCACGCGCTGAGCCGGACACATGCGCTGAACCTCTGATTTGGCTGGATTTTCCGCGCCGAACCAGCACCGACTTCGGCGGAACATGCTCCGACCTCAGAAAGGGCAAGACGGCTGCGACAGCAAATAGCGCTCGATCGTATTGTTGATCCGGCCGGATTCGAGGTCTCCCAGCAACCCTCCCGCTGCGGCACTGCGCGCCGCCTGGTCCGCCATATCGGCGGCGGTGTAGCGCGGGGGATCCTTGGTCACGAGTCGGATGGTCGCGACACCCGATTGGAACGCATTCACCGGTTTGCCCAGCTCGTCCTGGAACAGCATCACGCTGATCCAGTTGTCGTCGGTGTAGGAAATTATCAACGAGGCGTAGCCGCAGAGTCGATCGACGCTGCTCTTGCCGTCGGCGCCGAAGAAATCCACGCCGATGAAGCGGCCGCGTTCGTCGAAAACGTTCTTCCGACCGGCGACCTGCTCGTCGCCGATTTCCATGAGCCGGTCGGCGCCGTCGAGGTAATGCAGCTCGACCAGGCGCCCGTCCTGGGTCAGAATCCGCTCGATCTTGGCAGAGCCCAGCCTCGGCACGACGAACGGCTTGCCGTCCGCGTTCTCCGTCCATGTGGTCTGCGTGACGACACCGCCGTCGTAGCTCTTAGTGGTACGCATGCACGCGAAACCATCCTTGGCACTGATCATCAAATGCCCGGCGGCGTCGAGGAAACAGCGCTTGTTTTCCGCACCCGTCGGGTCGTAGCCGAGCTGCAGCTCCGCGTACCCCACGGATGGATCGCTCCTGAGCTGATTGTCGACGCCGAAGCGCTTCTCGTCGACGAGACGACCATGATCGTCCCATTCGGATTCGAGGCGCGCATATTCGGTGCCCATGTAGAGCGTCGGCTGCCGGTCGGCTCCATAGTTTGCGATGACGGTGATCTGGCCTGCGTCGTTGTAGGTGTAGTCCGTGCGCGCGACGCCGGTCGTGCGGGCCGGCGCGAGATTCCGGTTGGCATCGAGGTAATCCCACTCCACCAGGCGGCCCTTTGCGTCGTGGAGGGAACGCTGGCCGTGCACGCCACGGTCGTCCGATGCGGGCGTCTGGTCTGCATCGAAGCAATAGATTTCGGTCGGATGCGATTGGTCGTCATAGGCATGGACCTCCCGCGCGCACGGGATCGCTTTCGATTCGAGCAGACTGCCCTGGAGGTCCAGGTAGGAGAGCCCGGTCACAAGGCCATTCGCATTTTCGATGCGCACTTCGGCGACGCCGTGGCCGTCGGCCTCCCGGCTACCGTTCTGGCCCACGAAAATGATGGATTGGCGATTACCCGCCTGGTCATAGGTGAACGTTCGCTTGGGAGGGTCGTCGCGGTTTTTCGACCAGCGAGACACGCCATCGGGATCGAACCCCTCGATCACGGTCAGCCGACCCATGCCGTCGTAGGCGAACCGGAAGCCGGCACGCCCCATCAAACCGCTGGCGGCGGGCCGGCCGACCTCGTTGAAGAAGGCGACCGATGTCACTAGGCCGCTCGCCTCGTCGTAGCCATAGTCGATGCGGGTTGCATCGCCGCTGACGCGCGCCGGCGCGCCGCTCTGATAGGTGAACCGGACGGTGTCGATGCGGCCTCGCTGGTTGCGCTGAAACTCCAATCCATATTGCCCTTGAGCCGGCAAACCCCGGGCGCTGGCCTGTACCGAAATCGAGCCGCCTTGCTGCGCGAGGTCCACGCTCGCCACCTGCTGCAGGAACTGGTTTTGCACGTCCAAGCCCACGGTTACGGGTCCGAAATCCGCGCGGTCGTAGGTGAAACGGACGACGCAGGGCTGCGAGCCCGCGCGCAGACCGAGAGCGTATGGCGTCGGCCCGAGCCAAACCGGGAAAATGGCAAAGGGCGGAAACATCGCCGGCAACGGCTGCAGTGCGCAGGCTCCCGACCGACCGCCGGCGGTGGCGGCCGCGATATTGTCGAGCTGACCCCATCGGCCGATCCGGTTGCCGAAGATCACGTCCGCACGTGCGCCGCCCGCGCGCCCGCCGACGTCGCCGATGATCTTCGGGACGGTGCCGTCGAACGCTATTGCGTTGCCGTATTCGGCATAGGTCAGCGAATAGAGATAGGCGCCGCCGCCTACGACGCCGGCGACCGGAAGAACCACCGCCAGGAAGAAAGCCGCGAGAGATGCGACGAGCCGGCGGCGGCGCTGCGCTGCGTCACGCCGCCGCAAGGCATCGAGCCGGACGCCGAGCAGCCCCGAGATGATCTTCAGCAGCGATCCGCGGTGGCCGTCCTTTTTAGGGCGCAGGTCCGCCGCGAGGGGCTCGACCCGCCCATCCGTAAGCGCGCCGCCGGCATCGAGCTTGAACCGGAGCGCCGACGGAAAGCATTCGAGCGCGGGATCGACCCCTGCCACCTCTGCGTTGGGCTCACCAGCGACGATGAGTGCGATCACACGGTCGGCGCGTCCCATGCGCTTGAAGGCGAGGATCTCCTCATTGACCCAGCGGCTCGCCGCAGCGGCCGGACTGCACACGACAATCTGGAAATCCGACCGCTCGAGCGCGACGCGAACCGCAGTGGTCAAATCCGCAGAGGAGCCGAACTCGTCGCGGTCGCGGAATATGGGAAAGAGCCTCCGCTCGATCGGACCGACAGGCCCTGGTTTCCCAACCAACGGTTTGGGCACTCGGTAGCGCTCGAGCGCCGTGTGCAGCCGGTGCGCGGCTTTTTCGTCTTTATGGCTATAGCTGATGAAGGCCTTGTACCGGATTGCTGCCGGCTCTGCGCTCATGCCGTGCCCGACTGTAAAACTCCCCCGCGCACGCGTCCGACTCCGCGTGCACGCATGCTAACCGAACGCCGCAGGCAGCGTCCACACCGACTGCAGCCGTGGCGAAATCACAAATTTCACTTCAGTGACAATGGGATCACGCGCTATTCGGGCGCTTGGCAATCCGCCGGCTCCTGTGGCAGGATCGCGGCCGCTATGACGTGGCGGCACCCTAGACGAACGACCCAATGCCGGTGAGCCCCGACCGCTGCCCGGCATTGGTGCTCAACGCCGACTTTCGGCCGCTGAGCTATTTCCCCTTGTCGCTGTGGTCGTGGCAGGACGCTGTAAAGGCGGTATTTCTCGACCGCGTCAATATCATCTCCGAATACGAGACCGTGGTCCGCAGCCCATCCTTTGAGATGCGGCTTCCCAGCGTGATCTCGCTCAAGGAATTCATCGCCACCGCGCGGCGCCCGGCCTTCACGCGCTTCAACGTGTTTCTGCGCGATCGCTTTGTCTGCCAGTACTGCGGTGAGCCGCGGCCCTCGCACGACCTGACCTTCGACCATGTCGTGCCGCGCTCGCGCGGCGGCCGCACGACTTGGGCTAACGTCGTGACGGCTTGCTCGAGCTGCAATCTCCTCAAGGGGAACCGCCTACCGCGAGAGAGCGGGATGCATCCCGTGAGACCGCCGGCTCAACCCACGACAATCTTGTTACAAGAGAACGGCCGGGCATTCCCGCCGAACTATCTGCATCACAGCTGGCGAGATTTTCTCTACTGGGATACTGAGCTGGACCCGGCTTAATCGATTGAGATCACGGTGCCATGTTGAGGCGCCATGGCGCGAAGTTGCTCTGCCCGATGTTGTTGAGGGTCGGAGCCCCGGCGTCATGCGTGGCGGTGATGTCCTGGTCGATGCCGCGCTGGTCGGTCTGGGCATCCTCGGCAGCGCAGGCAGCAAGCGCCAGGGCGGCCAAGACAGCGATGCTACGAAGCAGAGATTTTGTCATGCGGACCTCCCGCTTAAGGATTAGAGGTGGGAAGCCCAGCGCGTTTGCAAAAGGCCACGCGGTGAAGCAAAGGGATGGCACTGTGGCAGGATGAAGGCGTCCAGCGGCGCTTTTCGTGGCTCATGAAGATGCAACTCCCTCGCGACTCCCGCTACCCGCACGGAGCCTCACCCGGAGCATGCGGTA
>DASZHJ010000265.1:0-2692 GCA_035938015.1 Allostellaceae bacterium | reverse complement strand
ATCGCTGTAAAAAATGACGCCGGCATTGCCGGGGGCGAAATTGTGCGCGGTGATCATTTGATAGACGTGCCCCCCGGCCGCGCCCCAGAGAAAGCCGGCGGGCCCGACGATGGCCGCCAGCCGCAAATCGAAGCTTCCCCTGAACGCCAACAATCCCACCAGCGCAAAGCCGAGTTTGGCGAAGCCGACCTCCAACTGGAAGGGACTGTCCTCCCATCCGATGAAGTTTGCCGCCAATTTCCCGAAAAAAACATGCAAGACGAAATTGTAGAGGTTTGCAAATCCGATCGAGAACAGCACGAAATACGAGAACAGCGCTTCGACGATCAGCGCTGAGCTGCGCGGTGGGCGCGCATGCCAAAGCGCGATGGCGGAAGCGAGCAGGCCCAACACGAAAAACGTCAGCGTGAAGTTGCCGAGAACGAACGCAATGACATCCCGCATTGAAGTTCCTCCCGACAATGCCGCAACGCTCGCCACCTTCCAGTGTGACGATCCACCAGTGTGACGATCCACATCGGATTACCGGATTTGCACATTTAAGAAAGCGAGAACTGCGCTCGGCTCGCTCACGCGGTCGAGCGCGATCGCTACGGGCATTCTCGAGGCCGGCGAGTTGTCCACAGCTGCACGCCGGCAGCGCCGGGGCCGCTCGGCGGGCTAGCGAAACCGTCCCGTTCTCACTACGTTCCTTCGGGGCGCGCCGCGCGGGCAAACTGCGACAGGATGCTGCGTTGGCCTTCCTCGATGTGACCGCGCTGGCCTTCCGCATATCATGGCGCCGACCGACCGCATGAACGACGTCTTCGACCAGGGTCGCCCCCGCCGCCGAGCATCGGCTGAGAGCACGCGCGTGATCGCGATCCGCGGCGCGCGCGAGCACAATCTCAAGAACATCGATCTCGAAATCCCGCGCGACCAGCTGGTGGTGTTCACCGGGCTTTCGGGCTCGGGCAAATCCTCGCTCGCCTTCGATACCATCTACGCCGAGGGCCAGCGCCGTTACGTGGAATCGCTCTCGGCCTACGCTCGCCAGTTCCTGGAGATGATGCAGAAGCCGGACGTCGACCAGATCGACGGCCTCTCGCCCGCCATCTCGATCGAACAGAAGACTACCTCGCGCAATCCGCGCTCGACCGTGGGCACCGTCACGGAGATCTACGACTACATGCGGCTGCTGTGGGCGCGCGTGGGCGTGCCCTATTCGCCCGCCACCGGCTTGCCGATCGAAAGCCAGACGGTGTCGCAGATGGTCGACCGGGTGATCGCGCTGCCGGAGGGCACGCGGCTCTACCTCCTCGCCCCGGTCGTGCGCGGACGCAAGGGCGAGTACCGCAAGGAGCTCGCCGACTACATGAAGCGCGGCTTCCAGCGGGTGAAGATCGACGGCAAGTTCTACGAGATCGTGGACGCGCCGGCGCTCGACAAGAAATTCAAGCACGACATCGACGTGGTGGTGGACCGCGTGGTGGTGCGGGGCGACCTCGCGGCCCGGCTCGCGGATTCGCTGGAGACGGCGCTCAAGCTCGCCGACGGACTGGCGCTGGTGGAGTTCGCGGACAGTGGCGCGGGCGCCGAGCAAGCGTCCAGCGAGAGAAAAACCGCAAAGATTCACGATCAGAGCGGCCCGCAGCGCCTCCTCTTCTCGGAAAAATTCGCCTGCCCGGTGTCGGGCTTCACCATTCCGGAGATCGAGCCGCGGCTATTTTCGTTCAACAATCCGTTCGGCGCCTGTCCCGCCTGCGGCGGGCTCGGCGTCGAGCAGCACATCGACCCCGAGCTCGTCATTCCCGACAGGGACCGCACGCTACGCGGCGGCGCGATCGCGCCGTGGGCGAAATCGAGCTCGCCCTACTACACGCAGACGCTGCTGGCGCTCGGGAAGCATTACAAGTTCACGCTCGACACCAAATGGAAGGACCTGCCGAAGAAGACGCAGGACGCGATCCTCTACGGCTCGGGCGACGACACGATCAAGTTCGTCTACGACGACGGCTTGCGCGCCTACGAAACCAGAAAGCCGTTCGAGGGCGTGGTGACCAACCTCGAGCGGCGCTGGCGCGAGACCGACAGCGACTGGGCGCGCGAGGAGATGGCCAAATATTTCACCGACATTCCCTGCGCCGCCTGCAAGGGCCACCGGCTCAAGCCCGAAGCGCTGTGCGTGCGGATCGGCGGCCTCCACATCGGCGAGGTCGCCGACATGTCGGTCAAGCGCGCGGGCGAATGGTTCACGCAGTTGCCGGCGGCGCTCAGCGCCAAGCAGAACGAGATCGCGGTGCGGGTGCTCAAGGAAATCCGCGAGCGGCTCAAGTTCCTGGTCGATGTGGGGCTTGAATATCTCACGCTGGCGCGCGCTTCCGGCACGCTGTCGGGCGGCGAGAGCCAACGCATCCGGCTGGCCTCGCAGATCGGCTCAGGGCTCACCGGGGTGCTCTACGTGCTCGACGAGCCCTCGATCGGGCTGCACCAGCGCGACAACGCGCGGCTGCTCGAGACGCTCAAACGGCTGCGCGATCTCGGCAATACCGTGATCGTGGTGGAGCACGACGAGGACGCCATCCGCACCGCCGACCACGTGCTCGACATCGGCCCCGGCGCCGGCATCCACGGCGGCCACATCGTGGCGCAGGGCACGGTCGACGAGCTGATCGCGACGCCGGCCTCGCTCACGGGCAAATATTTGTCGGGC
>DASZHJ010000264.1:0-2803 GCA_035938015.1 Allostellaceae bacterium | reverse complement strand
GGCCGCTATCTCATCAACATGGTGGAAGAGCTCGCGGCCTTCCCGCCGACGGCTGCGCTCGATGCCGCCGGCGTAACCGCCGCGGTACAGCGCCGCGCGCCCCTCTACGACAAGGCGCAGGAGGGCCACTACAACCTGATCAGCGCGCTCCACAAGGCCGTGCGGGCCTCGGACGTGGACGCGGCGCTCTACTGGCTCGCGCGCATGCTCGCGGGCGGCGAGCATCCCATTTATATCGCGCGCCGCGTTGTGCGTATGGCTGTGGAGGACATCGGGCTCGCCGATCCCCAAGCGCTGCCGCAGACGGTCGCGGCCTGGGACGCCTACGAGCGCCTGGGCTCGCCCGAGGGCGAGCTTGCCTTGGCGCAGGCCGTGATCTACCTCGCGACATCCCCCAAATCGGTCGCGGCCTATCGCGCCTTCGGCGCGGCCCAGCGGCTCGCGGAGGAGACCGGCTCGCTGGCGCCGCCCAAGCACAGCCTCAACGCGCCGACCAAGCTGATGCGGAACCTCGGCTATAGCGAAGGCTACCAATACGACCCCGACCAGCCCGACAGCTTCTCCGGCCAAAGCCATTTCCCCGACGAGCTGCCGCGACGCGCACTCTACGAGCCCGCCGACCGCGGCTTCGAGCGCGAGATCAAGAAGCGGCTGGAATACTGGGAGAAGCTGCGGCAGAAGCGCGCTGGCGCCGCGGACGTCGACTGAAGAGGGTCCCATTGGTCCCCGTGGGCTCGGCAGCCTGGAAGCACCGGGGTCTGGATCGCGGGGCGCTGGACCAGCTGAGCCCCGCCGATCCCAGCGGCGGAGTGGAGGAAATCGCCGTCCATCGCTAGGATGCGCCGCGACCCCCATGGCCGCCGGCACATCCCCATGACTGACGAGAGCATCGAGCCAGCAAAGCCCGGCGGTGCCGGCGTGCGCAGCGTCGCCGTCGCGGCCGGGGACGGCGATATACGCCTCGATCGCTGGTTCAAGCGCCACTTCCCGACCCTGACTCACGGGCATCTGGAAAAGCTGCTGCGCACGGGCCAAGTGCGGCTCGACGGCAAGCGCGCGCAGGCGAGCGACCGCGTGCAGGCTGGCCAGACCGTTCGCGTGCCGCCCCTGGGCAACCCGGCTCCGGCACGCGGGTCGGTGCCAATGCCGCCGCGCCCGGAGGAAGCGAAGGCGCTGCAGGCCGCCGTACTCTATCGGGACGCCGATCTGATCGCGCTCAACAAGCCCGCGGGGCTCGCGGTGCAGGGCGGCACCGGCGTCGACCGGCATCTCGACGGCTTGTTGGACGCGCTCAGCTTCGAGGCCTCCGAGCGGCCGCGTCTGGTGCACCGCCTGGACCGGGACACCAGCGGCGTGCTCGTCCTGGCTCGCAGCGCGCGTGCGGCCGCCGAGCTCGCCGCCGCCTTTCGCGGCAAGACCACGCGCAAGATTTACTGGGCCGCCGTGGTGGGCTTGCCGAAGCCGCGGGAAGGCAAGATCGATCTGCCGCTGGCCAAGCTGCAAGGGCGCCTCGGCGAACGCGTCATGCCCGACGAGGACGACGGCAAGCCCGCGATCACGCGCTATCAAGTGGTGAGTCACGCCGGCGACAAGCTCGCCTGGCTCGCGCTCATGCCGATCACCGGCCGGACCCACCAGCTCCGCGCCCATTGCGTGGCGCTGGGCACGCCGATCCTCGGTGACGGCAAGTACGGAGGCCGCGCCTCACGTCCGGAGGGCGTGCCGGAGCCGCGCAAGCTCCATCTGCATGCGCGGACCCTGATCTTGCCGCGGCCTGACGGCAGCGTGGTCAAGCTCACCGCGCCGCTGCCGGCCCACATGAAAGCCACCTGGCGCTTCCTCGGCTTCGAGGAGTCGGAGGGCAAAGGCGTCTTCGAAGAGGATTGAGGTGAAGCGCTTCTACAAGGACGCCGGCGTCACGGAGACGCCGAACGGCTTCGGCGTGACTCTCGACGGCAAGCCCGTGCGCACGCCGGCGAAGCAGCCGCTTACGGTTCCGACACGTGCCCTGGCCGAGGCCATCGCACAGGAATGGCTGGCGCAGGGTGAGACTGTCAATCCGAAGCGCCTGCCGCTCACGCGGCTTGCCAGCATCGCCCTCGATCTGGTCGCGCCGCGGCGGGACGCCGTGGTGGCGGAGCTCGCGAAATACGCCGGCACGGACCTCGTCTGCTATCGCGCGGAGCGGCCGCCCGAGTTGGCTGCGCGCCAACACACGGCTTGGCAACCCCTCATCGATTGGGTGACCGCGCGCTTCGATGCGCCGTTGACGGTGACCTCGAGCATTCTGCCGGTGGCGCAATCGGCGACGTCGCTCAAAGCCTTGGAGGCGGCGATCGCGACCTACGACATGCATCGACTGGCGGCGTTGCACCTAGCGACTGCCGCCTGCGGTTCGCTCGTGGCCGCGCTCGCGCTGATCGAGGGGCGCATCGATGCCGAGGCGGCCTTCGCTGCCGCCGAGCTCGATGAGAGCTACGAGATCGAGCGCTGGGGCGAGGACGCCCAGCAGACGCGGCGCCGCGCCGGGCTCAAAGAAGACATCGCGCTCGCCGCGCGGTTCGTGTCGTTGCTGGCGGATTAGCCGGCCCGCCCATCCGCCCCTGGCGCCTCGCGCGCAATGATGCTATCCCGGCCAGGGGTTTAGCCGGCCTCAGGGGCAGCGGAGGACCATGCAGGACATCCTGTCGCGACTGGAGGAGAAGCGCCGTGCCGCGACCGCCGGTGGCGGCGAGAAGCGCACCAGCGCGCAGCACGCCAAGGGCAAGCTCACGGCGCGCGAGCGCCTCGAGGTGCTGCTCGA
>DASZHJ010000263.1:0-1787 GCA_035938015.1 Allostellaceae bacterium | reverse complement strand
TGGTGCTGGTGGGCGGGCGTGTGCTGAAGCGGGCGGGCAAGCTCCTCTACCCCGACCTTGCACGCCAGCAAGCGCGTTTGGCGGAGACCAGCCGGCGCATTGTCGCGGTGGCGCGCGTCGCGCACTGAGCGCGGGCTCGCCGAGGCCCACTGCCGATCGATCCCCCGGCAGTCGCGCCGGTCTTGCAGAGCCCGCGCCTCTCGTGGTCAATGTGACAAACGACAAGCGCCTATGGGAGGAAGAAAGAAAAATGCAAGACCGTCTGCGTCGCCTGGGGCTTGCTTTCCTTGCGATCGCGCTCGCCCTGGCGGCGACGCCGGTGCGGGCCGCCGATCCCCTCAAGATCGGCTTCAGCATGCCGCTCACCGGCGGGCTTGCGGGGGGCGGAAAGAGCGCGCTGCTGGCGATCCAGATGTGGGCCGAGGACGTCAATGCAAAGGGCGGGCTCCTGGGTCGGCCGGTGCAGCTGGTCTTCTACGACGACCAGACGAACTCGTCCCAGGTGCCTGCGATCTACACGAAGCTCCTCGACATCGACAAGGTCGATCTCGTGATCTCCGCCTATGGCACCAACCAGATCGCGCCGGCGATGCCGATCGTCATGGCGCGCAACCTGGTGTTCATGGGGCTATTCGGCACCGGCGTGAACGACCATTTCCACTACGACAAATATTTCCAGATTCTGCCGAACGGCAAGGAGACGCGGTTGGGCCCGTCCGAAGGATTCCTCGAGATCGCCATGACCATGAACCCGAAGCCCGAGACGGTGGCGCTCGCGGCGGCGGATGCCGAGTACGCGCAAACCGTGATCGCGGGCGCGCGCGAGATCGTGAAGCGCCTCGGACTCAAGGTGGTCTACGACAAGAGCTATCCGCCCAGCACCGTGGACTATGCGCCGATCGTGCGCGCGATCCAGGCGGCCAATCCCGACGTGGTCTATATCGCCTCATATCCGCCGGACTCCGTCGGCATGGTGCGGTCCGCCAACGAGGTCGGCCTCAAACCCAAGATGTTCGGCGGTGGCATGATCGGGCTCGCCTTCACGCCGATTAAGCAGCAGCTGGGCCCGCTCCTCAACGGCATCGTCGCCTACGATGTCTATGTGCCCGAGCCCACCATGAAATTTCCGGGCATTGAGGAGTTCCTGAAGCGCTATCAGGAGAAGGCCGTGGCGCAGGGCGTTGATCCCTTGGGCTACTACCTGCCGCCTTACGCTTATGCGGAAATGCAAATCTTCGCCGAGGCCATCACCAATGTCGGCAGCCTCGACCAGGCGAAGATCGCGGAATACATCCACAAGACCGCGTTCAAGACCATCGTGGGCGACGTCAAGTTCGCTGAGAACGGCGAGTGGGAGAAGCCGCGCATCCTCTTCGTGCAGTACCAGGGCGTGGAGGGCAATGACATCGGCCAGTTCCGCCAGCCCGGCAAACAGGTGATCCTCTATCCGCCCGAGCTCAAGTCCGGCGAGTTCCGCTATCCCTATTCCGACATCAAGCGGTAGGCCCGCTGATATGTCGTCGCTCAATACCCAGAACAGCACGAGCCGCATTGTCACGACCCATGTCGGCAGCTTGCCGCGTCCCAGAGACCTGCTCGACCTCATGAAGGCGCGGCTCGCGGGCGCCGCCTACGACGCTAACGCCTATGAGAGCCGCGTGCGCAGCGCGGTTGCCGATTGCGTCCGCAGACAAGCCGAGACCGGCATCGACATCCTGACCGACGGCGAGCAGTCGAAGCCCGGCTTCTACACCTATGTGCGCGAGCGCCTCGAGGGTTTCGAGGCG
>DASZHJ010000262.1:0-13983 GCA_035938015.1 Allostellaceae bacterium | reverse complement strand
CTGCGCTCGCAATGACGGAGGTTGAACGAGCGTCCTACGCCATCGTCTTCTTGAGGTTGGCGTCGAGCTTGTCGAGGAAGGCCGTCGTCGTCAGCCAGGGCTGCTCCGGGCTGATCAGGATGGCGAGGTCCTTGGTCATATAGCCCGCCTGCACGGTATCGACGCAGACCTTCTCGAGCGTGGTGGCGAAGCGCTTGACCTCGGGCGTGTTGTCGAACTCGCCGCGATACCAGAGCCCGCGGGTCCAGGCGAAGATCGAGGCGATCGGGTTGGTCGAGGTCTCCTTGCCCTGCTGGTGCAGGCGATAGTGCCGGGTCACCGTGCCGTGCGCGGCCTCGGCCTCGATGGTGCGGCCGTCCGGTGTCATCAGCACCGAGGTCATCAGCCCCAGCGAGCCGAAGCCCTGCGCCACCACGTCCGACTGCACGTCGCCGTCGTAGTTCTTGCAGGCCCACACGAAGTTGCCGTTCCACTTGAGCGCGGATGCCACCATGTCGTCGATCAGGCGATGCTCGTAAGTGAGCTTCTTGGCCTTGAACTTGTCGGCGAACTCGCGGTCGAACACCTCTTGGAACAGGTCCTTGAAGCGACCGTCATAGATTTTGAGGATGGTATTCTTGGTCGAGAGATAGACCGGCCAGCCCCGCTGCAGTCCGTAATTGAACGAGGCGCGGGCGAAACCCATGATGGACTCGTCGAGGTTGTACATGCCCATGGCGATGCCGGCCTCGGGGAAGTCGAAGACGTCGTACTGGATTGGCTTGCCGCCGTCCTTCGGCGTGAAGGTCATGGTGAGCTTGCCCGCGCCCGGAACCTTGAAGTCGGTTGCGCGGTACTGATCGCCATAGGCGTGGCGGCCGATCACGATCGGCGCGGTCCAGCTGGGCACCAGCCGCGGCACGTTCTTGCAGACGATGGGCTCGCGGAAAATCGTGCCGCCGAGGATGTTTCGGATGGTGCCGTTGGGCGAGCGGTACATCTTCTTGAGATTGAACTCTTTGACCCGCGCCTCGTCGGGCGTGATGGTCGCGCACTTCACGCCGACGCCGAATTTCTTGATCGCATTGGCGGCGTCGACGGTGATCTGGTCGTCCGTCTCGTCGCGCTTCTCGATGCCGAGGTCGAAATACCGCAGGTCGACGTCGAGATAGGGCAGGATCAGCTTTTCCTTGATGAAGGCCCAGATGATCCGCGTCATCTCGTCGCCATCGAGCTCGACCACGGGGGTCGCGACCTTGATCTTCGGCATGCCTGCAATCCTTAACGCGCGAGGGAAGTGCCGCCTGAGGCGCGGCGGCGCGACAATATCACGGGATCAAGAGGGTGCAAGCCCGCGGCCTAGGCGCGCTCCGGCCTCGGCGTCACCTGCGGCTCTGCCGTGGATTTGAGTACCGCGATCAGCTCTTCCGGGCTCTTCACGACCTCGACCGCATTGCGGATTTTCGCGTGAGCAAAGCCGGTGGCGATGACGTGGTCGAGCAGCGCCAGGAGCGGCTGCCAGTAGCCCTCGACGTCCACGATCACGATGGGCTTGTCGTGCAGCCCCAGCTGCCTCCAGGTGATGCATTCGAAGGCCTCGTCGAGTGTGCCAAGACCGCCAGGAAGAATCGCGAAGGCGTCAGCGCGCTCGAACATGCGCTGCTTGCGCTCGTGCATGGAGCCAACCACGACGAGCTCGCTCAGCCGGCTGTGCGTGAGCTCGCGCTCGTGCAGGAAATCCGGGATGATGCCGACCACGCGGCCGCCGGCGGCGAGCGCCGCGTCCGCCGCGAGCCCCATGAGTCCGACGCGCCCGCCGCCGTAGATCAGCTCAATCGAGGATTGCGCCAGCAGGCGTCCGGTGCGCCGCGCCGCGTCCTTGAAGGGCTCTGCCACGCGACCGGACGAGCCGCAATAGACGCACACCCGCTTGACTCCGGTCATGCTTCGAACACCCACGGCCGCCCTTGGAGAGAGCGCCATCTTAACCAGAATGGCGCGGCCTGCCCATGGCTACCGGCATTGCGCGCTCTCGGGAACCGGTGTAACACCCATCAACAGGTGCAACCTTACGAGGCGCGATGAAGCAGAGCGTGGCCGTCGCCCTGCTCGGGGTGCTCGGAGCCGTCGTGATCGGCGCCGGCGCAATCTATTTGTGGCCGACCCGGCAGCAGCCCGCTCTGCAAACCTCACAAGCAACAGCTTCGTCCGCACCCCAGCCCTCCGCATCCGCTTCGCCACCGGCGGCAACTCTGTCACCTGGCGTCCCGGATTTCGACGTCGTGCGCGTGCGCCCCGATGGCCAGACGGTGATCGCCGGCCGTGCCGATCCCGGCGCGAGCGTCACGGTGCTCGATGGAGAAAAAGCGATTGCCACCGTCACTGCGGACGCCCGCGGTAACTGGGTGGTGCTGCCAGACAAAGCGCTGGTGCCCGGTAGCCACGAGCTCAGCTTGGCTGAAAAATCGCCGAGCGATGGATCGGACCGGAAATCCGCCAATGTCGTGGTGGTCTCGGTCCCGGAGCCGAAACAAGGTGCGGCTGGAGAGGCTTCGCAGTCTCTGGCGGTACTGGTGCCGCGGCAGGGTGAGGGTGCCGCCAAGGCCCTTCAAGTGCCGCCGGGCGCGCCGCCCGTTGGATCAGGCGCTGCGCCGGCGCCCGGTGCAACGCCGCAGATCGGCGTCGTCCAGTACGACAGCGCCGGACACCTGAGCGTGAGCGGCCGCGCCAAGCCCGACGAGCGCGTGCTGCTCTATATCGAGAACAAGCCCGTGGGCGACACGCGCGCCGATGCGAATGGCGATTGGTCCGTGAAACCCAGCGAGACCGTCGCCGCCGGAAACTATGCGCTGCGCGCGGATTCTGTCGGAAAGGACGACAAGGTGACGGCGCGCGCGCAGTTGCAGTTCCGCCGCGTCGACGTTCCGAAGGACCTCGCCAACAATCAATTCCTGGTCGTGCAGCCCGGCGATACGCTCTGGCACATTGCGCGCCGGACCTATGGCGAGGGGCTGTTGTTCACGGACATCTATCAGGCGAACCGGAACGAGATCGTCGATCCCAACCTGATCTATCCCGGGCAGGTTGTCGCATTGCCGCCAGGCTAGATCAGTGCTCAGCATCCCCACCCATCACCTCCAGCAGCAGCTCGAGAAACGGCTGCGCGCGCAGGAGCAGCGTGACGGCGCCGACGATCATGGCGACGGGCGTCAGCGGCATGGCGAGGGGAATGCCGCCGCGCACGACGACCTGCTGCTGCGGGGTCACCTGCCACTCCAAGCCCGAGCGCCGACGCGCCGCCACCACCACCGACCGTACGGCCTGGCGTCGCTCGGGGCTCTCGGCGGTATAGGGGAGCGCGCCAAAATCGCCGGTCAGCGTCAGCACGGGCTCTCCATCCCGACGCTCCACGGTGCAAGAGAACGGCATCTCGTGGAAGGTGAAGCGGAAGGCGACGGGGCGCGAGGCGCCACGCCCGAACGGGTGGCTGCGGTCAAGCTCCAAGGGCAGCGCGAGACCGCCGAGGGTGGCGATAATGCTCTGATCCTTCGGCTCAATTTCGGCGGTGACAGGCATGGTGGTGCGGGGCCGGGTGGGTACGGGGTCCCGGAGCATGAGCACGCCGATCTAAGGAATCGTTAAGTCTTCCGCGAGCGGTGCCGCCGGCACCGCGCGGTTGAGCCTACAGAGGTAGAATTGCCAGAGCAGACAAGCCGCCACGGAGCGCCAGGGTCGCCAGGTCTCTGCCATAATGCGCAGAGCCTTGCCGTCCGGCCGGTCCGGCAATGCCTTCAGCCATTGGACCGCGACGCGCAACGCAAGATCCTCCGCGGGCCAGATATCGGGCCGCCCCAGCGCGAACAGCAGGAAGACCTCGGCGCTCCAGGGCCCGAAACCGCGAAGCTCCATGATCGCCGCCAGCGCCTCGGCGTCGCCGAGCCGCGCCAAGCCCGCGGGCGAGAAGCGTCGCTCCAGGATCGCGCTCGCGAGCCCGCGGGCGTAGCCGATCTTCTGGCGGGTGAAGCCGCAGTTCTTGAGCGTGTCCTCGTCGAGCTCGAGGAAGCGGCGCGTCGTGAGCGGCCGACAGCGCTGCCTGAGGCGCTGCCAAAGCCGAGCCGCGATGTCCAGCGAGAGCTGTTGCTCCAGGATGATGTGCAGGAGCGTGCCGAAGCTCGCGGGGCGACGCGGGAAGCGCGGCAAGCCGCAAGTCGCGAGGATGCGCGCGAAATCCGGGTCGAGCCGCGCGAGCGCGCGCGCGCCCTGCTCGAGGCCGTCGGGCGCCGGCCTTACCGCGCGCCGAGGTCGCAAGGTTTGGTCCATAGTCAAGCCGGAGCATCCACTGCTATGCTGGACACGACAAGACGAAGCACTGCGGGGGAGGCATGCCAAGACGGCACCGTCACGGCCGCCGCCGGTTGCGGCTGATGCTGCTGTGGCTGGTGCTGGCAGTCGCCGTGGCTTTGCTGGCCGCTCGGCTCTACTTCGGGCGAGATGCCGAGGATCAGTTGCGCGCCGGCGAGAAGGTGGACTTCACGCACTTGGATCTGCCGTCGCGCGGCAACGTCTATCTTATATGTCCCGCCGATCCCTTGATTTGCAACGTGAAGGCGGACGAGGCGAGCCCGACCTTCACGGTCGAACCCGCGCGCCTACGCGACCGGTGGCTGGAGATGGTGGCGGCGGAGCCTCGCGTCCGGCTCGTCAGCACCGAGAAAGATCGCCAGCATCTCGTTTTCATCCAGCATTCCTTTTTCTTCCGCTTTCCCGACGTCATTACCGTGGAGTTTATGTCGACCGGCAATGGCCGCTCGACCCTCGCGATGCTGAGCCGCTCGCGCTACGGCGAGAGCGATCTCGGTGTCAATGCGGCCCGCGCGGGTGCCTGGATCGCCAAACTGAAGGCGTTGACCGAGTCCGGCGGCAATCCCTAGGTCTCTAAGAGAGCACGTTGCCCGCAAAGATCGGGCGTCCCTTGGGGTCCTCGATCTCGACCACCCAGAGGTCGGGGTCGCGCGCGACTTGGCGCGCGATGTAGGTGTCGGCCGCCGCTTCGTCGACCGGCGCGTCGCCGGTGCCCCTGAACCAGCCGAGCTCACCCGATGGGCTGCGGGTTTGCGCCAGCACCGTGAACCCGCCGTCGCGCCGGTTGAGCTTGATCAAGATGGCGCCGGCTTCCTCATCGCCCCTGCGCGCGATCGCGATCGGGATCGCCTGCTGGGTACAGAGCCGCACCGCGGCTTGCACGAGGATCCGCGTCTTTAGCCGGGCTTCGCGCATGCCCCGTGGTGCCCCGCGCGGCGCGCTCCGGTCCCCAGCATCATTGCGGGGGATAGTTGAGCTCGATGACCACGTTGTTGGGATCGGTCACGAACAGCTGCCAGACGCGCGCGCCCGGCACCTTCTGCTCGCGAAAGGGAACGCCGAGCTTCTGGAAATGCTTTTTCATGCCCTCGAAGTCGCCGGCGGTGAAGGCGACGTGATCGAAGTTGCCGGTGTCGGCGGGCCGATCCGTGCGCGCGCGATGTCCGCCGGTCAGATGCACCACCGGCATGTCGCCGCAATAGAGCCAGTAGCCCGGGAAATCGAAATTGGGCCGCGGTCCCACCGTGAAGCCCAGCACCGTCTCATAAAAGGCGCGCGTCTTCTCGAGGTCCGTGGTCTGCACGTTGAAGTGGTTCAGTTCCTGGACAGCCATCTCGCCGTCTCCTTCGATGTGCGCGTGGATAGTTTACTTCCGCGGGTCGCGAGCCGCCACACTAACCCTCGTGACCCGCGTAGCGTTATCTTCCGGGGGTCACGAGCCGCAACGCCAGCCCTTGCGACCCCTGGAGCGGTAGAAACTCAGTAAGACTTCGGCAAACCCAGCACGCGCTCGGCGATGTAGCAGAGGGCGAGTTGTGGGCTGACCGGCGCGATCCGTGCGATCTGGGCCTCTCGAAGGTAGCGCTCGACGTGGTACTCGCGCGCGTAGCCGTAGCCGCCGTGGGTGAGGATCGCCTGCTCGCAGGTCCGGAATGCCGCCTCGGCCGCGAGGTATTTGGCGGCGTTGGCCTCCGCGCCGCAGGGCGAGCCGCGGTCATAGAGCTCGGCGGCCTCGCGCACCAGGAGTTCGGCGGCCGTGAGCTCAGCCCAGCTCTGGGCGAGCGGCAGCTGCACGCCCTGGTTCTGGCCGATCGGCCGACCGAATACCATGCGATCGCGTGCATAGTTCGCGGCGCGCTTGAGTGCCGCGAAGCCCAATCCCACGGCCTCCGCGGCGATCAGGATGCGCTCGGGATTCATGCCGTGCAGGATGTGCTGGAAGCCCTTGCCCTCCTCGCCGATGAGGTCGGCCAGTGGCACTCTAAGGCCATCGATAAACAGCAGGTTGGAGTCGACGGCCTTGCGGCCCATCTTCTCGATCTCGCGCACTTCGACGCTGCCGCGGTCGAGATCGGTATAGAAAAGGCTCAAGCCCTCCGTCGGCTTCGCCACTTGCTCGATGGGCGTGGTGCGCGTGAGCAACAGCATCTTGTGGGCGACCTGCGCCGTCGAGATCCAGACCTTGCGGCCCGATATCACGTAGTGCCGGCCCTCGCGTACCGCTTTGGTCTTGATGTGCGCGGTATCGAGTCCGGCGTCGGGCTCGGTGACGGCGAAGCACGCCTTCTCCTCGCCGCGGATCAGCGGAGGCAGGAAGCGCTGCTTCTGTTCGGGCGTGCCAAACACCACCACGGGGTTGAGCCCGAAGATGTTCATGTGAATGGCCGAGGCGCCGCTGAAGCCGGCACCGGATTCAGCCACCGCTTGCATCATCGCGGCGGCCTCGGAGATCCCGAGCCCGCTGCCGCCATAGGCCTCGGGCATGGCGATGCCCAGCCATCCGTCATCGGCGATCGCGCGATAGAATTCCTCGGGAAATCGGCCGTCTCGGTCCCGCTCGAGCCAATAGGCGTCATCGAACCGAGCGCAGAGGCGCTGGATGGCCTCGCGGATGCGCTCGCGCTCGGCCCGTGCTGCGGAGCTCAAGGCGTCAACGCCCGCTGAAGCGAGGCGGCCGCTTCTCGAGAAAAGCCGCGACGCCTTCCCGATAGTCCTCGCCGAGCCCCACTTCGCGCTGCAGGTCGCGCTCGAAGTCGAGTTGCGCGTCGAGGTCGTTCGTGGTGGACCGATTGAGGGCGCGCTTTGTGAGGCCGAGCGCGCGCGTTGGGCCTTGCGCAAGACGCAGCACGAGCGCCCGCGCCTCCGGCATCAGTGCCTCATCGGGAACCGCCTTCCAGATCAGGCCCCACTCGGCTGCACGCTCTGCCGGCACCGCCTCGCCTGTCAGGGCCATCGCCATGGCGCGGGCCGAGCCTGCAAGCCGCGGCAGGAACCAGGTGTTCCCCGCATCCGGCACCAGACCGATGCGGCTGAACGCCTCGATGAAGCTCGCCGAGCGCGCCGCGATCACGATATCGCAAGCAAAGGCGAGGCCAGCGCCGGCACCCGCGGCGACGCCGTTGACGGCGGCAACGACGGGCTTCTCGAGGCTGCGCAAGCGTCGGATCAGCGGATTGTAGTAGCGCTCGAGACCCTGGCCGAGGTCGCGCTTGGCCTCGCCGGACGGTTGCCGGCGCTCGCTGAGGTCCTGCCCCGCGCAAAAGCCGCGGCCGGCACCCGTGATCAACAGCGCGCGGATTGCCTCGTCGCCGGCAGAGCGCTCGAGCGCCGCGGCAAGCTCCTCGTGGAGCGGCGCGGTAAACGCGTTCAATCGATCGGGCCGATTGAGCGTGAGCGTCGCGACGCCCTCGGCGACCGCGACCAGGAGCGAAGTCTCTGTCATGGGTCGAGGCTGCGGCGGGCTCCTATGCCGATCTGAGTGGCCACGCTAGGGTTGGGGTCGGGGTCTTGTCAACGCGGCGAGACGTGCACATTTTCAAGAGGATGGCCGGGTGCCGTGGCGTTAACGCCATCTTTATGATCTGTCGCCGAGCATAGGGACGGATCGCCGGGATGCGGGGGTTTCGCGTGCTAGCTCCAGTACAGCCGGACGAGGCCAGTCGCCTCGCCGCTCTGCGGCGGTACGCCATCTTGGATACGCCGCCGGACGAGGCGTTTGACCGCGTGGCTCGTCTCGCGGCCTCGCTGTTCCAGGCGCCCATCGCGTTGGTCTCTTTTCTTGACGCTGATCGCGCTTGGTTCAAGTCGCACATCGGCGTGGACCTCACGGAAATCCCTCGCGACATCTCGCTTTGCTCGCGCACCGTGTTGAGCGACGAGATCAACCTCGTCCCGAACGCGCTCGAGGCTCCCGCCTTCGCGAGTAACCCCCTGGTCGTCGGCGAGCTCGGAGTGCGCTTCTATGCCGGCGCGCCGCTGATCACGCGCGATGGCTACCGGATCGGGGTGCTTTGCGTCGCGGATCGCAAGCCCCGGAGCGAATTCGGTCCGGAGGACCAGAGCCGGCTCGCCACCCTCGCGCGCCTGGTTATGAACGAGCTCGAGCTCAAGCGTGAGCTGGCGGTGCGGGCAGCGGTGGAGCGTGATCTCGCGCTGGCCAACGAGCTCATGAGCGCCATCGCGGCGGCCTCCGGGGTCAAGGCCGCAATGGAGGCCGCGCTGAGGATCATCCGCGAGGCCGTGGAAGCAAGCTCGGCCCGGTGCTGGTTGCTGGAGGCGCGAGGGGCAAGCTGCCGACTGCTCGCCGCGCACGACTACGACGGACCGAAGACGCTGGAGCAGGTCGCGATCGGGCGACCCACGGTGCTCGGCCTTACGAATAGCTTGGTCGGCGAGGTTCTGGCCACGCGCAAACGCAAGATCGTGCCGGATCTCGCCTCGCTCGATGTCGAGCGCTACCCGCTGGTTTCGCAGCCGATCCGCCTGGGTTATCGCTGCTCGATCTGCATTCCCGTCGAGCAGGACGGACGCATGTTCGCGATGAACTTCATGTTCCGACATCGCCTGGACGACATCGAGGCCGTCGCGGAGCGCATCGAGGCGCTGGTGCGCCAGACGCGGCCCATTCTCCGGCGCAAGATCTCGGAGGAGCAAATCTCGCTTCTTGAGTCGGTGGTGCTCAATGCGAACGACGGGTTGATGATCACGCAGACCGAGCGCAGCGACGCGCCGGCGGAGCCGCGAATCATCTACGTGAATCCGGCGTGCACGCGATTGACGGGTTACCCGCCGGATGAGCTGCGCGGTCGCGCGCCGGACATGCTTTGGGGCGCCCCCAGCGGGCCGGATACCGTCGAGCGTCTGCGCCGGGCCCTCTCCGAGGGAACGCCGGCCGAGCTCGAGATGATCCATCGACGCAAGGACGGGGTCGATCTCTGGGTCGATGTCAGCGTCGTGCCGATCCGGGACGAGGGCAGTGATCTCGCGAGATGCATCACCATCCTCCGGGACGCGACCCAGCGCCGGCGCCTGCAAGAGACCCTGGTTGAGCGCGAGAGAATGTTCCGGCTCCTGTTCGAGGCGAATCCGATTCCGATGTGGGTGCGCGACATCGACACGCACGAGTGCCTCGAGGTAAACAAGGCCGCGGTCGCGCAGTATGGCTATAGCCGCGAGCGGTTCCTGGCTTTGCGGCTGAGCGAGCTGATGCCCGACTACCGCGAGCTCGGCTACGACGACCCGCGAACCGCGCCTATGCTCGGCAGCTTTCCCAACCGGCGCCATAGGAAGGCCGACGGCACGATCATCCTTGTCGACGTGATCGCCGACTATCTCGAGTTTGGCGGCCGGCGAGCGTCCCTGGTCGCGGCGATCGACGTGACGGAACAGCGTCGAGCCGAGCAGGAGATCAGGCGCGCCAAGGAGGTGGCGGAGGCCGCGAGCCAAGCCAAGTCCGAGTTGCTTGCCAATATGAGCCACGAGCTGCGCACGCCGCTCAATGCCATCATCGGATTCTCGGAGATCATGCAGACGGGTCTGTTTGGGCCCCTCGGCTCGTCGAAGTACGACGCCTACGTGATCGATATCCGCGACAGCGCCAGCCACCTGCTGCAGGTCATCACCGACATTCTCGATGTCGCAAAGATCGAAGCGAACTCGTTCCGGTTGGACGAAACGATCTTCGATCCCGCTGCGGTCATCGCCTCGGCGGTCCGCTTGATGAAGCCGCGCTCCGACGCCGCGCTGGTCCGGATCGAGTTCGCAACCCCGGCGCGCAGCATCCGCATTACCGCCGACGAGATCGCGCTCAAGCGCGTCGTGCTCAATCTCCTCTCGAACGCCGTAAAATTCTCGGGACCCGGATCGACGGTCACCGTGCGCAACGAGATCCTCGCGGACGGGCGCCTCGGGATCTCTGTCGAGGATCACGGCATCGGTATGGCCCCGGAGGAGGTGCCGCTGGCGCTCACTCCATTCCGGCAGATCAACAGCGGGCTTCAGCGCCGGTACGAGGGCACCGGGCTCGGGTTGCCCATTGCCAAGCAGCTGGTCGAACTGCATGGCGGCGAGCTCATGATCGAGAGCGCGCCGGGCGTCGGGACCACCGTGAGTGTCCTGCTCGCACAAAATCGTATCGTGCCGATGGCGCAGCTGCCATCGGCTCAGCGATCCCGCTGAGGGTAACCGAAAACGAAAAATCCCGGCGGCCGAAGCTGGACTTGTGCCTGTGGGCCGCGTCCCCCGTCGGCCGCGCTGGTCGTCCCGGAGCAGCGCGCCCACCGAGGTCGAGCCGAGAGGCGCGCCCCTACGGCCGCCGAGAACGGTTCGAACTTAGACTCTGGCGATCGCGCGGACCATGACCGTTGCCGCGCATTCCTGAGAATTTTCCGGCAAATCCTGGCGATCACGCGCAAGGCTCAGTCCGCGGAGAGGCGCTGCGCTGTCGGCCGCGGCCCGAGCGCGCTGGGCGTGGTGCGCAATGGCTGCTCTCTCAGAAGGCCAGCCAAGCCCGGAGCGATCAGGTTCAGCACCGCCGCGGCGGCAAACACGACATGGAACGCGCCCGCGAGCGCAGGCACGAGCGTGGCTCGAAGCGCGGGCGAGAGCTTCGCGAACGCATCAGGTCCGCCTTGCAATAGCGCAAGACCGCTCTCGGGCAGTGCTCGGGTGCCGCTCCCGGCGAGCTTGTAGGTGAGCGCAATGATCAGGACCGACCAGGGCGCTGCCGCACCGAAGGAGCCACCCACCTCCGACGTGTCGGCGGTCATGAAGGCGAGCAGGGTCAACGCAAGGGTCGCAAGCGAAAGCCCGACCAGAGGCCGCCGCTTGTAGTTGCCGGTCGCCCGCATGATCTGGCCCGAGGAGAACGCGCCCACGACGCTGCCGCCGGTGAGCGGGGCCAGCATCAGGCCGGAGCGGCCGGCGCTCATCCCGTCCACCAGGTGCAGAAAGATCGGCAGCAGCATAGTGGCACCGAACATCACCATGGCGACCACGGTGGCGCAGGCATTGGCGGTGCGGAAGATGTCGTTCTGGAACAGGCGTGGCGGCAAGATCGGCTCGGGCGCGCGCAGCTCCTGCAGGGCAAAGGAGGGCGAGCTTACGAGCGGCCGTAAACCGGCACGACGGCACCGCGCGTTACGCGGTTGTGCGCGCTGGCGAGGAACAGGATGGTCGCCGCGACCTCCTCCACCTTGGGCCAGAGCTCGTAGTTCGCCTTGGGCATGCTCGCGCGATTGGCGGGTGTATCAAGGATCGAGGGGGCCACCGCATTGACGAGGATGCCGTCCTTGGCGAGTTCTTCGCCGAGCGCCTGAGTCAACGCCGCAACCGCGGCCTTGCTCGCGGCATAGGCGCTCATGCCGGCGCCTTGGCGGGGCTCCAGCGCGGGCCGGGCCGCCACATTGACGATGCGTCCGCCGCCGCCCGCGCGCATCGCAGCAACGGCGGCTCGGCAACACAGATAGCAGCTCACGAAATTCATCTCGAGCTGGCGGAGCAGGGCCGCGCGATCGGTCACGGCGATGCCTCCCATCGCGAAGCCGCCGGCCAAATGGACCGAAGCCCATGGCGCGGGCACGCCCGCGTAAAACCGATCGACATCCGTCTCGCTCGCGAGATCGATCGGCCCAGCCAACCGCACCCGAGGCTCCGCCCGGAATGGAAACCGTTCGGCCTCGGCCTGATGCAGATACGGTACAGACACCTCGGCACCGTTGCGCAGGAGCCCTTCGACGACTGCAAGACCGAGGGCACCGGCGCCGCCGGTCACGACGACGTGACGATTGTGGAAATCCATGGCCTCTCTGCCCGGGAGCTCGGATCGAGACGGATCATCCCATCATTTCGGTAGTCAGGCCAAGCCGTGCACCGCCGGTGGCGTGGCAAAACAGAGGCTAACGGCGCAATCGGCCTACTCTGCCGCGGGCACGAGCTCGCGAACCCGGTGTTGGGCTGCGGCGGCCCGCCGCAGGATCGGCTCGCCAGTCGGCCGACCGCCGAAGTCCAGCCAGCGATGCCTTTGGTAATCATAAAGCTTGCAGCACCGTAGCGTGTCCCAGAACAGCCGGAAGCTGAACCGCCGGCTCACGACCCGGTCGGGCGAGAGGCGGTTCAGGGCCAATTGCGCCTCGTGCAGGCGATAGCAAGGAATCGCGGGCTGCACGTGATGCACCGGATGATCGTAGACGTGATGCATGTAGCGCGAGAACCACATGGGAAATGCGAGGTGCAGCGTCAATACTTCAACCGCTAGCCTGCGCCGGTCAGGCTCCGACTTGAACCAGGGGATGCCGGGGTCCGTGTGCTGGAAATAGAGCGAGCCGCTCATAAGCTCCATCCAGACGTAGAACGGCACGACGAAGCCCAGCAAGATCGCCGCAACGCTGCCGGTCTCGGAATAAAGCGGCGCCGCCGCCAGCAATGCCAGGAACGCTCCCAGATAGACCATCAGCAGCGCGAAGTGACGCCACGCCGAGGCTCGGAATTTCCTGGGGACGCCCGCGCGCGGCAGCAGCTTAACCTCCCACCAGCGCTCGACGATGTAGTAAAGCGCGAAGCCCAGCCCCAGGGGATTGCGATGGAACCGCTTGAGCGCGCGGTGCCAGCGCGGGAGCACGTCGTACTCGGCTTTCGACAGCGGCGTGAAGGTGTCGACCAGCGCCCCGTTCGTATAGGGGTGATGACGCCGATGGTGCTCGTAGATCCAAAGCGCCCAGTTGGTCAGGCCCGGCATGAAGACGGCGATACCGAGGATCCGGTTTAGGGGAGCGCTGGGCGTCAGGCTGCCGTGGGCGGCGTCGTGGCCGAGGGTCGCGAGGTTGGCGATCTTGAGTCCGGCGAAGATCGAGCAGGCGATCTTGGCCCAGATCGGGGCGAGCCACAGCACGCCGGCGATCCCCGCGGCGTATTGGCCGAGATCGGCGAGCGCCAGCGCGGTGCCCCAAAAGAGCGACGGCTGCGTGAACTCCCGCAACGCCCGCTGAATGTCCGCGCGCGGGACCGCAGCCCTGCGCGCCCGGTCCCCTCCGCTGGAAACTCTTTGTACGACAATCATTTGCGGGGCGGCTTCGCGATTAAGGTTATGTTTACTATAGCGGTTTCGCCGCGCGCCTGCAAAGTCGCGCCTCAATAAGGATGCTTCTTGGCCGGATCGGAAAGACGCATGCTTTCGGGACGTTGGGGGTAGGGGACCCACGGCAATGGACGTCGACTGGACACGGCTCGCGCTCGGCGGCGAGGTCGGCCTCGGCATCGGCGCGCTCATTCTGCTGGGATGGCTGGGCACGCGCTGGCTGCTGCACGGGCGGTTCGGCGCGGTTTCGTGGGCGCAAGTGGCAATCAGCGTTGTGATCATCGCGGCGTCGACCGGCGCCTACGCGTTGTTCAGCTACCGGACCCAGCCATCGCCACCCGCGGCCGAGCACCCCGCGGCTCTCCCGGCCGTCGCCGGCGACACGGCAACTCCATCGCAGCAGGCGCTCGCGACCCCGCCGCCGCCCTCGCACGCCCAGATCGATGCCGGCGGCATCGTGCTGAAATTCGATCCGCCGGAAGGCTACTGCACCTATCCCGCCGATCTCATGTCCCTGGTGCTGGCGATGCACAAGCAAACCAATCGGGACAACGTCGTTCACACCGCCT
>DASZHJ010000261.1:0-13251 GCA_035938015.1 Allostellaceae bacterium | reverse complement strand
CGCGGGAACGCGGACTCCATCCGATGCCGTCCTTCGACCGCCGGCTCGTCGCGGGTGTCGCGAGCTACGCCCTCGAGCTCTTCCGCGCGGCGCCCGACCTCGACACGGTCTATGTGCCCATCGGCCTCGGCTCGGGCATTTGCGGCACCATGGCCGCACGGGACGCGCTGGGGCTCAAGACCAAGGTCGTGGGCGTGGTCGCGGTCGAGGCGCCCGCCTACGCGCTCTCCTTTGGCGCGGGGAAGCCGGTCTCGACCAACTCCGCCGACACCATGGCCGATGGGGTCGCCTGCCGGGTGCCCGATCCCGACGCCCTTGCCTTGATCCTCAAGGGAGCCGAGCGCATCGTCAGCGTAAGCGAGGCGGAGATCCGCGCCGCCATGCGCCATCTCTTCACGGACACGCACAACCTCGCGGAAGGCGCGGGTGCCGCCGCCCTCGCGGGCCTGCTGCAGGAGAAGGACCGCATGGCCGGCCGCCGGGTCGCGGTCATCCAATCCGGGGGGAACATCGACCGCGAGCTCTACCTGAGTGTCCTTTCGGAGGCTGGCGAGCTCCGATAGATGCGCCCTTGAGTGCCCGCGGGTTCGCGGCATAATCCGGGCAACGCGACGGGCAACGCCGTTGCTCGAGAACAAGGGAGGACGATCATGAGTGCGCGGAAATTCGTCGCTGCGGCGATCGCCATTGCCGCCTTCTCCGCATCGGGCGCGCTCGCCCAGACGGTCAAGGTCGGCATCATCAACACCTATTCCGGCCCGTTTGCGGAGCCCGGCGACCTCATCGACCGCGGCATCACGCTCTACATGAAACAGCACGAGAAGGACCTGCCGCCCGGGATCAAGATCGAGTTGATCAAGCGCGACGATACGGGTCCGCAGCCCGATGTCGCGAAGCGGCTGGCGCAGGAGCTGATCACGCGCGACCAGGTGCAGATTCTGGCCGGCATCGTCTATACGCCGAACGCGATGGCGATCGCCCCGCTGGTGACCGAGGCCAAGGTCCCCTTGATCGTCATGAATGCCTCCACGCCGGTGATCACGATGAAGTCGCCCTACATCGCGCGCGTGTCGTTCACGCTCTGGCATTCGTCATATCCGCTGGGCCAATGGGCGGCCAAGCACGACATCAAGACGGCCTACACGGCTGTGTCGGACTACGCCCCCGGCGCCGATGCCGAGGAGGCATTCGTCAAGGGCTTCACCGAGAGCGGCGGCCAGATCCTGGGGTCGGTCCGGATACCCCTGCAGAACCCGGACTTCGCGCCATATTTGCAGAAGGCCAAGGATGCCAAGCCGGCGGCGCTGTTCGTCTTCGTGCCCGCCGGCACGCAAGCGATCGCCGTGATGAAGGCATTCAGCGACGTCGGGCTGAAACAGGCGGGGATCAAACTGATCGGGCCCGGCGACATCACCACCGATGAGGGCCTCGACTCGATGGGCGACGCCGCCCTCGACGTCATCACCATGGGTCACTATTCCGCGGTCGGAAAGGCACCGGCCAACGCCGCCTTTGTGCAGGCTTATCAGGCCGAGTTCGGCAAGGACCAGGTGCCCGCCTTCGAGGTGGTCGGCGGCTATGACGGCATGGCGGCGATCTTCAATGTCGTGATCGCCCAGAAAGGCAAGATCGATCCCGAGAAGACCATGGCGCTCCTCAAGGGCTGGAAGTACGACAGCGCCCGCGGCCCCACCATGATCGATCCGGACACCCGCGACATCGTGCAGAACGAGTACGTGCGCCGGGTCGAGCGGGTGAACGGCCATCTCGCCAACGTCGAGTTCGAGACCATCCCCATGGTCAAGGACCCCTGGAAGGTCATCAACAACAAGCAGTAACGGCTACCCTCTGCTCAGCGTGAGAGCCCCTCTCCCGCGATTGAGCGGGAGAGGGAGGGACCCGGCGCGCGAGCGCCGGGAGGGTGAGGGTCGCCCGCATCCAACGCCACATCGACCACGACCGGCACGTGGTCGCTGAGGCCCGCGCCGCACCAGTCCTCGAAACTGCCGACGCCGAAGGCTCGGATGCGATCGATCCACGCCCGCGGCAGGAACACATAGTCGATGTGATAAGTGGGGCCGTCTTTCTTGCGGTCACGCCAATAGAGCGTTGGCGCGGTCTCCTCGCCCTGCTTCTCTCCGGTGTGCGCGTGATAGGCGCTCACGAGACCGTAGCTCTCCAGGATCGCCACGGAGATCCCGTGGTTGATCCGGTAACCCGGCTTGTGCCAGATCACGTTGTTGTTGAGATCGCCCGCGACGATCGCGGGTGCCTCGGCAAGGAAGCTCCTGTATTTCGTGAGTCCGCGCCGCAACGGCCCCGCCTGGCGCTTTCGCACATTGCCGCCGCTGATGTTCTGCGCCCAGACTGCCAGCAGATTGCATGCGGCTGGTCCCGTGATGTGCACGGGCGCCAGATGACGGAGCGTGGGATGAAATTCTCGCGCAAGGGTCAAGCGAAATCCGTTGAAGGCGAGCACCGCCAGGCCCTTGGTCGGATTGTCGCCGACCCAGATCGGATCGCCGCTGATGTCATCGAGCGCGCCCAATGCCCGCAAACGCTCGGGCGAGGCGCATTCCGAGATGACCGCGATATCCGGCGCCAGCCGACGCAAGGCGTCGAGCTTGCGATGCAACGCCATGTTGCAGTTCCAGGCGACCACGCGCATCCGACCCTCGGCTCCGCGCTATGGGCGATGGGTCGTCAGCTCGATCACGGCGCCGAAACTGTGATCGGCGGCGATCTGTAGACGGTCCCCGGCGCGCGCAGCGGGAATCTCGTTGCGCTTCAGCACGTCTTCGGCAGCGTCGAGGTCGTCGACCGCGATCGAATAGCCCGCGAAGTGTGGCTTGCGCAGGATGTCGCGGAGCCGAATTCCGGGGAAGCGCTGGGCGAGGCGCGTGGCGTCGAGCACGCTGAGCGCACCCTGACCCAGTGCCACCTTGAGCGCGCCCTCGGACCGGCTGACCGCCGCGGGCTCGATCAGCTTCCCGAAGAACTCGGCAAGGCCCGCGGGATCGTTGGCGAGCATCACGACTTCGACGACCGCGCGGGCGCCGTTGGCGTGGCGCTGATAGTCGGGCTTCCAGAAAAACTCGGGCGCGTGCTGCTGACAGGTGAAGAAGGCCGCGTCGGGCATGCGCGGCTCCGTGACGAAAGCCAGCGAGAACGAGACAGTCTTGAGGCTGCCATCGGGCAGCTTCGCTTGCCGCGAGAAGTCGAAGGGCTCGTAGGTCGCGAGCCCGCGTGCCGCGAACTCCGCCTGATCGCGCCGCGCGTCGCTGCTCTGGAAAACCAGCATCGACAGGCCCTGGCGCCGCTTGAGGTAGGACTGATTGAAGGCGCCGAAGCTGAAGCGGTTCGGTTCCGCCGGCGGGATCTTTTCCGGCTCGGCCACCGCCAGCAGCTCCAGGAAATTTCCCTGGAGCTGCACCAGGCTGTTGGCCGTGCCCCAGGGATGCTGCGCCGGCGGCGTCAGCGTGAAGCCCATCCGCCGGTAGGCCTCGCGCGCGGCCTCGAGGTCATTGACCGCCAGCACGAGGTGATCGACCGCGCGGTTCATTCGCGGGCGATCTCGCGGGAAATCACCAGGCGCTGGATGTCGCTGGTGCCTTCGTAGATCTGGGTCACTCGCACGTCTCGATAGATCCGCTCCACCGGGAAGTCCGCGAGGTATCCGTAGCCGCCCAGGGTCTGGATCGCCCCGGAGCAGACGCGCTCCGCCATCTCGGAGGCGAAGAGCTTCGCCATCGAGGCCTGTTTGATGCAAGGCTCACCCGCGTCCCGCAGGACGGCCGCATGCAGCATCATCTGGCGCGCCACCTCGATCCCGGTCGCCATGTCGGCGAGCCGGAACGCCACCGCTTGGTGATTGATGATGGCGGTGCCAAAGGCCGTGCGTTCCTTGGCGTAGGCGAGCGCCGCCTCATAGGCTGCGCGCGCCATGCCGATCGACTGCGCGGCGATGCCGATCCGGCCGCCCTCGAGATTGGCGAGCGCGATGCGGTAGCCCGCGCCCTCCTCGCCCAGCATCAGATCGGGCGTGAGCTCCAGCTCCTCGAACACGATCTGCGCGGTGTCCGAGGCGCGCTGGCCCAGCTTGGTCTCGAGCTTCGCCACCCGGTAGCCCGCGGTGTCGGTCGGCACGATGAAGGCGCTGATGCCCTTCTTGCCGGCCGCGGGATCGGTGACGGCGAAGACGATCGCGAGATCGGCGTTGGCGCCGCCGGTGATGAACTGCTTGGTGCCGTTCAACACGTAGCGATTGCCGCGTTTTTGGGCGCGGGTGCGGATCGCCGAGGCCTCGGAACCGGCCTCGGGCTCCGTGAGACAGAAAGCCGCGAGCTGCTCGCCCCGCGCCATCGGCTTCAGGAAGCGCTGCTTCTGCTCCTCGGTGCCGAAGCGCAGGACCGGCACGCAGCCCGTCGAATTGTGCACGCCCATGATGGTCGAGCAGGCCCCGTCGCCGGCCGCGACCTCCTCCATCGCCAGGGCATAGGATACGTGGTCGGCGCCCACACCGTCGTAGCGCTCCGGCACCAGCATGCCGAGGTAGCCTAGCTTTGCCATCTCGGCGACGGCGTCGGCGGGGAATTTGCCCGCGCGGTCCCGCTCCGCCGCGAAGGGCCGCAGACGCTCCGCCGCGAAAGTGCGCGCGGTGTCCCGGATGAGCGCTTGCTCGGCGCTCGGAATCACCGTGCCTTCACCACGGTATATCCGCGCCGTCGAAGTTGAAAAACCGTCCGCTGTCCGCGGGCGTCAGCTTGGCGATCACCCGGCGCATGCCGGCGATGCTCTCCTTGGGAGAGACCGGCGCGCCGGCGCCGCCCATATCCGTCTTGACCCAGCCAGGGTGCAGTACCACCGCGATCACCTCGCGGTGGTCGAGGGCGAGCGAATGCCAAGCGGCGTTGAGCGCCGCCTTGGAGGCGCGATAGGGGTAGGAGCCACCCGCGGAGTTGTCGCCGATCGAGCCCATGCGGCTGCTGATGGCGATGAGCCGCTTCCCCTCGCCGCGTTTCAGCGCCGGCAGGAACGCGCCCGCGAGCGCCATCGGCGCGACCGAATTCACCTCGAAGGTGTGCAGCCAGGCGGGCTTGTCGACTTCCGTGAGCGACACCTGATGTCCCGGCGACACGCCCGCATTCGCGATCACCACGTCGATCGCCTCGCGGGCAAGCTCCCGGCCGAGCGCGGCCGTCGCCTTGAAATCCATGACATCGAGCCGATGCAGGGTGACGGCAGAGCCGAGCGCCTCGAGCTCTTTCGCCTTCTTGACATCGCGAACCGTGGCGATGATGCGCCAGCCGTCGGCAGCATATTGCTTCGCGAACTCGAGTCCGAGACCCCGGCCAGCGCCGGTGACGAGAACGGTGGGCATGCTCAGACCTTTCTGCGCGCGGTGACTTCGATCTCGATCTTCATGCGGGGATCGATGAGCTCGCACACGATTGCGGTGGCGGCGGGCCGGACGTCGCCGAACACCTCGCCCAGTACGGGTGCCACCTTCGGCCAATCCGCGGCGTCCGTGAAATAATAGTGCACGCGCACGACGTCGGCGAAGCCGGCGCCGGCCTCGGCGAGCGCCGCGCCGATGTTCTTGAAGGTCTGGCGCGTCTGCGCGACTACGTCGCTCTCGATGGTCATGGCTTTGTAATCCATGCCGGTGGTGCCGGAGACGAACACCCACTCGCCGTCCACCACCGCCCGGCTGTAGCCCGCCGTCCGCTCGTAGCTCGAGCCCGAAGAAATCAGTCGCCGCTGCATGAAGCCTCCTTGCCGCTTTGTTCGCCCGCGCGATACTACGCTCCGCGGCGCCGCGGAGGTCAATGTGCTTGGCTTCGAGCGCCGCACCAAGGGCGCGAGGGACGCATGAAAACCGAGAAGCGAATTGCGGAATTGGGGCTGAACGTGCCGGATTTCGTGCGGGAGGGCTACTATGGCGCCTCCTACGGCTCTATGAAGCCCTTTCATATCGCGGGCAAGCTGCTGTTCCTGTCGGGACACGTGCCGCTGCGCGGGAAGCAGATGATCTTCCCGGGCCGCCTCGGCGCCGACCTCACGGTCGAGCAAGGGCGCGAAGCCGCCCGTGTCACCGGCCTCAACGTCATCGCCGGCATCAAGCAGGCGGTAGGCAACCTCGACCGCGTCAAGTCTATCGTGCGGACCTTGAATTTCGTGGTCTGCACGCCCGAGTTCACCGAGGTGCACAAGGTCTCGAGCGGCCTCTCCGACCTGCTGGCCGAGGTTTTCGGGCCCGAGCGCGGCATCGGCGGCCGTGCCACGATCGGCATCATGGCGCTCGCCGGCGGCAATTGCTTCGAGACCTGGGCCACGGTGGAGCTTCGATAGCGCTACGTCGTCTCCTCGAACAGCTCCCGCCCGATCAGCATGCGGCGGATCTCCGAGGTGCCGGCGCCGATCTCGTAGAGCTTGGCGTCGCGCAGCAGGCGGCCGGTCGGAAACTCGTTGATGTAGCCGTTGCCGCCGAGGCACTGGATCGCGTCGAGCGCCACGGCCGTGGCCTTCTCGGAGGCGTAGAGGATGGCGCCGGCGGCGTCCTTGCGCGCGGTCCGGCCGCGGTCGCAGGCGCGCGCGACCGCGTAGACATAGGCCTTGCAGGCGTTGAGCGTCGTGTACATGTCCGCGAGCTTGCCTTGGATGAGCTGGAACTCGCCGATCGCCTGGCCGAACTGCTTGCGCTCGTGCACGTAGGGGATCACCACGTCGAGACAGGCCTGCATGATGCCAAGCGGGCCCGCCGCCAGCACCGCGCGCTCGTAGTCGAGCCCGCTCATGAGCACGCGCACGCCCTCGTTGACCTTGCCGAGCACGTTCTCGCCGGGCACCTCGCAGTCCTCGAATACCAGCTCGGAGGTGGGCGAGCCCCGCATGCCCAGCTTGTCGAGCTTCTGCGCGGGTTTGAAGCCCTTCATGCCCTTCTCGATCAGGAAGGCGGTGATGCCGCGCGGGCCCGCGGCGGGATCGGTCTTGGCATAGACCACGAGCGTGTCCGCGTAGGGTCCGTTGGTGATCCACATCTTGGTGCCGTTGAGCACGTAGCGGTCGCCGCGCTTCTCCGCGCGAAGTTTCATGCCGACCACGTCCGAGCCCGCGCCGGGCTCGCTCATGGCGAGCGCGCCCACGTGCTCCCCCGAGATCAGCTTCGGCAGATATTTGCGCTTCTGCGCGGCGGTGCCGTTGCGGTGGATCTGGTTGACGCAGAGATTGGAGTGAGCGCCATAGGAAAGCCCGACCGCCGCCGAGCCGCGGCTCACCTCCTCCATGGCGACGCAGTGGGCCAGATATCCCATGCCGGTGCCGCCGAATTCCTCATCGACCGTGACGCCGTGCAGCCCGAGGGCGCCCATCTCCGGCCAGAGTTGGCGCGGGAAATTGTCGGTGCGATCGATCTCGGCCGCGAGCGGCGCGATCTTGCCCTCGGCAAAGCCGCGCACGCTGTCGCGCAGCAGATCGATCTCGGGGCCGAGATCGAAATCGAGCGCGGGGTAGCGGTTGCTGGCCATCTAGGCCTCCCTGGCGACGTGGCGGTTCAAGATTTACCGCCAAGACGCCAAGGCCGCCAGGGAAGCCGTTAGCGCCGGCTCTCGGGCACGCAGGTCATGATCGAGCGGTCCTCGTTCAGGATGGCGCCGCTGGCCTCCACCCGTCGCGTGACCTCGGTGGCCTCCGGGTCGGCGCCGAGCTTCTCGCGGTATTTCTCATAGGCCGCGAGGCTCGGGAAATCGATCATGCCGACGGCGGCATTCATCGGCCCCGCGAATTTGGTGGGGAGATAATAGCCGGCCGGCACGCCGCCGCAGCGCTCGATCGGCGTGGCGAGCGCCTTGGCGTAAGTCTCGAAATCCCGGAGCTTGTTGGGATCGAGCGTGTAGCGGATGTAGAGCGTGATCATGGGCGCTTCTCCGTGTCAGGGGTGGGAGCATGACCCCCTGGATATGAGCGCGCGGCCCTGCCGCGTCGAAGCCAATCGCTTCGGCCGCGAGCGAACCATGGGTTGGTTGCACGTGAAACAAAGGTGGCCGGCGGGTTAACCATTTGTAACGGCCGGTTCCAGGGATAGGCTCGAGCGCTGCAACCTAGAATTTGATGAGACGGGTGCCGATGCGCACCCAGTCAGCTTCATCCAGGAGAAAGCCCCATGACTCGCAGAACCTTATCCGCCCTGGCGCTCGCCGCCCTACTGGCCGGCGGCACCGCCGTGGCGCTCGGCCCCATGGTCGCCGACGCGCAGTCCCAGCAGCAACAGCAGCAGCCCGGCCAAAAAGCCGCCTTCGATCCCGGCCGGCACATCGAGGGCCGGATCGCCTACCTCAAGACCGAGCTCAAGATCACCGACGCTCAGGCGCCGCAGTTCGACGCCGTCGCCAACGTAATGCGCGACAACGCCAAGGCGATGGGCGATGCCGCCCGGAGCCTGCGCGGCGACCCCAACCAGCCCCGCACCGCCCTCACCCGGCTCGAAGCCCGCGCCAAGTTCGCGCAGCTTCACGCCGATGGCGAGGCCAAGATGCTGGCGGCCTTCCGACCGCTCTACCAGGCCATGGGCCCGGATCAGCAGAAGTCGGCCGACGAGATGTTCGGCCACCACGGCCACGGTCACGGCCACTTCTGGCGCTGAGCACCTCGCCTTCCCCACCCTCTCCCGCCCACGCGCGGGAGAGGGGCTTTTCGAATCAGCTGGCGGCCGCGGAAACCTGGGCGTCATAGACCGCAACCGCGGTCATGTTGACGAGGCCGCGCACCGTGACCGAGGGCGTCACGATGTGCGCGGGCTTGGCGCTGCCCAGCAGCACTGGGCCCACCGGAAGCCCATCGCCCAGCACTTTGAGGGCGTTAAAGGCAATATTCGCGGCATCGAGCGTCGGCAAGATCAAGAGATTGGCCGAGCCCTTGAGCCGCGAGTTCGGGAAGATCCGCTGCCGGATGGTCTCGTCGATCGCGGCGTCGGCATGCATCTCGCCCTCGACCTCAAGCTGGGGCGCGCGCTCGCGGATCAGCACCAAGGCCTCGCGCATCTTGCGCGCGGAGGGATGCTCGGAGCTGCCGAAATTCGAGTGCGAGACCAAGGCCACCTTGGGTTCGAGCCCGAAATGGCGCACCGCGTCGGCGGCACGGAGCGTCATCTCCGCGAGCTGTGCCACGCTGGGGTCATCCACCACCTGGGTGTCGCAGAGGAAATAGGTGCCCTTGGGCAGGATCAGCACGCTCAACGCGGCGGGCGCGCTGACGCCGGCTTTGAGCCCCAGGATGTCCACGACGTGGTGGAGGTGGCGGCGGTACTGCCCGATGGTGCCGCACAGCAGGGCGTCGGCCTCGCCGCGCCGCACCATCAGGGCCGCGATTGCCGTGGGCCGCGTGCGCACTACCCGCCGCGCGAAATCCGGCGCCACGCCCTTGCGCTCCATGATGGAATGATAGAGTTCCCAATAATCGTTGTAGCGCGGGTCGTCCTCGGGATCGCAGAGCTCGACGCTCTCGTCGAGCTTGAGTCGCAGGTTGAGACGCTCGATCCGCCGCTCGACCACTGCGCGCCGGCCGATGATGATCGGCTTCGCCAGACGATCGTCGATCACCTGCTGTACCGCGCGCAGCACGCGCTCGTCTTCGCCTTCGGCATAGACCACGCGCTTGGGCTCGGTGCGCGCGTGCTCGAACACCGGCTTCATGGTAAGGCCGGAGCGGAACACGAACCGGGTCAGCCGCTCGCGATAGGCCTCGAAATCCGTGATCGGGCGCGTGGCGACGCCGCTTTCCATCGCGGCCTTCGCAACCGCGGGCGCGATCTCCAGGATGAGGCGCGGATCGAACGGCTTCGGGATGATGTAGTCGGGGCCGAAGGTGAGCGGCGCCTCGCCGTAGGCCGCCGCTACCACGTCCGAGGGCGGCGCCTGCGCGAGATCGGCGAGCGCCGCCACCGCCGCGAGCTTCATCGCCTCGTTGATCGCGGTCGCCCCCACGTCGAGCGCGCCGCGGAAGATGAAGGGAAAGCAGAGCACGTTGTTGACCTGGTTCGGATAGTCGGTGCGGCCCGTGGCGATCAGCGCGTCGGGCCGCGCCTGCCGCGCCAGCTCCGGCAGGATCTCCGGAACCGGGTTCGCGAGCGCCAAGATGAGAGGCTTCGGCGCCATGCGCTCGACCATCTCGGGCTTGAGCACGCCAGGAGCCGAGAGCCCCAGGAAGATGTCCGCGCCGCCGATGACGTCGCCGAGCGTGCGCGCCTTGGTGTCCTTGACGTAGCGGTCCTTGCGCGGGTCCATCTCCTCCTTCCGCCCGCGGTAGGCAACGCCGTAGCGGTCGGTGACGATGATGTTCTCGACCTTGAGGCCCATGTCGACCAGCAGGTCGAGGCAGGCGATCGCCGCCGCGCCCGCGCCTGAGCTCACCAGTTTCACGTCGCCGATCGCCTTACCCATCAGCTTGAGCGCGTTCCTCACCGCCGCGCCCACGATGATGGCGGTGCCGTGCTGGTCGTCGTGGAACACCGGGATCTTCAAGCGCTTCCGCAGCTTCGCCTCGATGTCGAAGCATTCGGGCGCCTTGATATCCTCGAGGTTCATGCCGCCGAAGGTCGGCTCCAGCGAAGCGATGATGTCGACGAGCTTGTCGGGATCGCGCTCGTCGATCTCGATGTCGAAGACGTCGATGCCCGCGAACTTCTTGAACAGCACCGCCTTGCCTTCCATCACCGGCTTCGCCGCCAGCGGACCGATGGCGCCGAGGCCCAGCACCGCGGTCCCGTTGGTGATCACGCCCACGAGGTTGCTGCGCGCGGTGACGGTCGCAGCCTCCGCGGGATCGGCCACGATCGCGTTGCAGGCCGCCGCCACGCCCGGCGAATAGGCGAGCGCCAGGTCGCGCTGGTTCGCGAGCGGCTTGGTCGCGGCGATCGCGATCTTCCCCGGCACCGGCAGCCGGTGGTACTCGAGCGCGCTCTCGTCAAAATCATCCGCCATCAGAGGCTCCCGGAAAGTCCCAGTCGCGTTCCCCTCGAGTGGGGAGAAGCACTGGCGAATGGTGATTTGTAAACCCCTCCTCCCTTGAGGGGGAGGGTTAGGGTGGGGGATCGCCTCAAGGGCGGACGATCGCCTTCATACGCTCACTTGCACCCGCGCCCGCCCGCCTTCTTCTCGCTCACCGTGGGGCTCAGCATGACCGTGGCGTCGTCCACCTTCTCGAAGGCGCGCGACGTGGCGCCCTGGTGGAAACCGCCGTTGCGCGCGATGAAGTAGCCTTTGATCACGTAGTCGCCGTGCAGGAACTGATAGGTGTCCTTCGGAAACAGGTACTCGGCCGTGCTGTTCCAAAAGATCAGCCGCTGGTAGTCGGTCGTCTCGACATCGCTGCTCTTGGCCGGCCAGTTCACGCTGATGTCGAGGTGCACGATATGGTCGTAATTCCGGCACGCCAGCCCCGCGAGCGCGCCGATGGTCTTGGGCGTGATCGATCCCTGCAGGAATTCGACAGTGACTTGCTTCGCGGGCGCTGCGGCCACGCACAACATCGCGAGGCCAAACCCAAGCCCCGCCCGCGCCCATCTCCCGGTCATTTTGGCACCCCCCGCGTTACAGACCCGCCGCAGCCATACTTATACTACAGCCGTCAGCGGACCTCCGCGACCTCGCGCCTGCGCACCTCGACCGTCACGTGGGAGAACCGGCCGACTTCGCCTAAGCGTGCGTGATAAAAAGCCGCGCCGCGCGGCTCGGTCGTGACGACCGAGAGGATGGCGCCGAGATGACCGGGACCCAGGCGCCAGAGATGCAGGTCGGCCAGCCGGTCGCCATCCGTCTCGATGGCGCTCCGGATGCGGTCGGCGATTTTCTGATCGGTGGTCATGTCGAGCAGGATGCCGCCGGTATCGCGCACCAGGCCGTACGACCAATTGGCGATCACCAGCGCGCCGACGATGCCCATGGTCGGATCCATCCACACCCAGCCGAAGAACCGGCCGGTCGTCAGGCCGATGATCGCCAGCACGGAGACCGCCGCATCGGCGGCGACATGCACGAAGGCGGCGCGCATGTTGTTGTCGCGCGAGGCCGCGCCGTGTGCGTCATGGTGCTCCGTGAACGCGGTTTCATGGCTCCAAGCACGATCGCCGCCGGCCAGCCGGAGGACAGCCTTGAATTCGTGCGGTTCCGGGATCTCCTCGAGGGATTCGAGATAGTCGCCGCGGTCGGCGAATGCGAAGCGTTGGCGCTCGCCGTTCGGCCTTACGGTCTCAATTGTGACGGCGCCAGCCGTCGAACCTCGATTGCGGCTCCCTTCGAAGCTGAGCCGGAACCGCGGCGGCACGCCGTCCTCGAAGACCTCGAGCCGCATCGGGCCGACCGGCGTCTCGATGCGGCGGATTTCTTCCTCGTGAGCGTGGCTATGATGACCGTGGCTGTGGCCGTGAGCGTGGCCGTGATCGCCGCCGCTCAGCAGCCAAGCGCTGGCAATGTTGACCAGGAGCCCCAGCACCGCGATCGGGATCGCCTGATCGAAGTCGATGTGGATCGGCGCCAGGAGTCGCGATACCGCCTCGAAGCCGATCAGCAGCGCGATCATGGCGAGGATGATGGCGCTGGTGAAACCCGCGAGGTCGCCGAACTTGCCCGTGCCGAAGGTGAACCGCGGATCGGCCGCGCGGCGCCGGGCATAGGTATAGGCGAGCGCCGCGATGGCGAGCGCCGTGGCGTGCGTCGACATGTGCAGGCCGTCGGCCACGAGCGCCAGCGATCCGAAGAGGCTGCCGCCGCCGATCTCCAAGATCATCATCGCCGAGCAGAGCGCGATCACGCCCCAGGTCTTCCGCTCGTTCCGCGCGTGGTCGGCGCCCAGGAAGACGTGGCTGTGTCCGTCGGGGTGCATCGGCTCGGCCGGGTTCGTCATGATGGCACCCATCACTTGAAGTAGCTGTGCACGACGTCGACCAATTGGTCGGTCGCCTCGTTGTCGAGCGCATCGGGATTTCGGGCGCGATCGACCAGGTGCGTGCGGATGTGGTCCTCGACCACCTCAGCAAGCAACCCGTTGATGGCGCCGCGGCAGCCCGCGATCAGGTGCATGACCTCCGAGCAGCCCGCCTCGCCCTCGAGGGCCCGTCTGACCGCCTCGACCTGCCCGCCGATCCGGCTCACGCGATGCAGCAGCTTCTGTTTGTGGCGGACGGTATGGCTCATAATGGCACCCAGATAGGATAGGGGGGTATCCTACCAGAGCCGCCAACCGAGATCAATGGCGCCC
>DASZHJ010000260.1:0-3198 GCA_035938015.1 Allostellaceae bacterium | reverse complement strand
CGGCCCTCGCGCTTGAAGAAGCCGCCGGGGATCTTGCCGGCAGCGAAGGTTTTTTCCTGGTAGTTGACGGTGAGCGGGAAGAAATCCTGCCCGGGCTTCACCTGCCGATTGGCGACCGCGGTGCAGAGCACCGTGGTCTCGCCATAAGTCGCCATGACCGCGCCGTCGGCTTGGCGCGCGACTTTTCCGGTCTCAAGTACGAGGCGGCGGCCGCCCCATGTCAATTCCTTGCGGAATGTCTGGAACATCTCTCTCTTCCTTCTTTCAGAAACGGGTGAGGGCGCGGCGCGATCGTGCGTCCGGCGGCAAGCGCCGGAGCCGCGATCGCGGCAAGCGCGCCCGGTATCTCGGTTGAATGACGGGTCCCCGCGCTCGGCCGCGGCACGGGCCGTGCGAACGTGGGGACGGGCTCGATCCGGCGTTCCGATCCTGCGCCGGTAGGTCGCGGCATCGTCAGCGCCGCAACCCCAAGCGATCGATCAAGGCCTCGTAGCGGGTGGGATCGGTGCGCTTCAGGTAGTCGAGCTGGCTGCGCCGCTGCCCCACCATGACGAGGAGGCCGCGCCGGGAATGGAAATCCTTGCTGTGCGTGGCCAGGTGCTCGGTCAGGTTCTTGATGCGCTCGCTCAGGACCGCGACCTGTACTTCCGGCGAGCCGGTGTCGCCCTCTTTGCGTGCGTAATCCTTGATGATCTCCTGCTTGCGCGGGAGTGCGATCGACATCGGAAGTCTCCTATCTCTAAAGGTTCAGCACACGCACCGCACGAAGCGCGCCGTCGGCGATCTCGGCAAGCGCCACCAGCTTGGTACCGCAGGTGGCGCGAATGCGCTGGCCGTTGCCAAGCTCCAGCATGAAAGCCCGATCGGAGGGGCGGAGCGGGAGCACGGCCTGGCCGCATCGCAAGCGGGCCGCTTCGGCCTCCGTCAAGGCGAGCGCCGGGATGTCGTCCAGCGCCGTCTCAACCGGAAGCAGGTGCTCGAATGGGGCGGGACTATGCCCGAGGGAGGGGAGTTTATCCAGGGAAATCGCGTGTGCCTCGTGGAACGGCCCGACCCGCGTGCGCCGAAGCGCCGAGAGGTGGCCGCAAGTGCCCAGGCTCTGGGCCAGATCGCGTCCGAGCGCGCGGATATAAGTGCCTTTGCCCACCTCGGCCTCGAACTCCGCATGGTCGGGATCGGGCAGCCCGATCAGGCGCAGGCTCTCGATGCGGGCGGCGCGTGGCTCCAGGCTCACGGCCTCACCGCGGCGGGCCAGCTCGTAGGCGCGGCGGCCCGCGACCTTGAGCGCGGAATAGGCGGGCGGACGTTGGCGGATCTCGCCGATGAAGGCGGGCAGCGCCGCCAAGACATCGGCGCGGCCGGGGCGGCGGTCCGAGGTTGCGGTGATCGCGCCCTCGGCGTCGTCGGTCTCGCGCGCCTCGCCCCAGCGCACGGTGAAGCGATAGGTCTTGCGGGCCGCCATGGCCCAGGCGACGGTCTTGGTGGCCTCGCCGAGCGCGATCGGCAGGATGCCGCTCGCGAGCGGATCGAGAGTGCCGCCGTGCCCGGCTTTCTCGGCATCGAAGAGCCGCCGCACCAGCGCCACGGCCCGAGCCGAGCTCACGCCCACGGGCTTGTCCAGCGCGAGCCAGCCATGGACCGGCTGGCCCCGTCGCTTACGCGCCACCGTCGTCCTCGGAGCTGTCTCCCTGGGTTCGGTGCTCCGCGCCGGTGACGTCCCGCTGGACCTCGGGACGATGCAATATCTCGTTGATGCGGTTGGCCTGATCGAAGGACATGTCGAGCATGAAGGAGAGCGTCGGCGTGAAGCGGAGCAGCACCTCGCGGGCGACGAGCCCGCGGAGGTAAGGCGCGCCGCGCTTCAGGCCGGCGAGCGTCTCCGGCGCGTGAGCGCCCGCGAGCGGCATCACGAAGACCGTCGCGTGCTTCAGGTCGGGGCTCATGCGCACTTCGGTCACGGTGAGGGTCACGTCGACGAGCGCGGGATCGTTGAGCTCGTGGCGCTCGAAGATGCGGGCGAGCGCGTGGCGCACTTCCTCGCCCACGCGCAACTGGCGCGCGGTCGGCTCGCGGCGGGATCTCGGATGTTTCCTCATGGCGGCAAAGGCTCCCCGCGCTGGTGCGACGGGCGGACGGGGATCGGTCTCACGCGGTCGCGCGCACGACCTCCTCCATCTCGAAGCACTCGATGATGTCGCCGACCTGGATGTCCTGGTAGTTCTCGAAGGCCATGCCGCACTCATAGCCTTCCTTGACCTCGCGCACCTCGTCCTTGAAGCGCTTGAGCGTCTTCAGGCTGCCCTCGTGAACGACGACGTTGTCGCGCAGCAGGCGGACCCGCGCGCCACGCCGGACCGAGCCCTCGGTCACCATGCAGCCCGCGACCTTGCCGGACTTGCTGATGTTGAAGACCTCGCGAATGGTTGCATTGCCCAGGAACCGCTCGCGCAGCGTCGGCGCCAGCATGCCGCCGAGCGCCTTCTTCATGTCGTCGATCACATCGTAGATGATCGAGTAGTAGCGGATCTCGACGCCGTCGCGCCGCGCCATGTCGCGCGCTTGCGGGTTGGCGCGCACGTTGAAGCCGACTATCACCGCGGCCGAGGCCTTGGCGAGGATCACGTCGCTCTCGTTGATGCCGCCCACCGCCGAGTGCAGGACGCGGAGCTTCACCTCGTCGCCCGAGAGCTTCTCCAGCGAGCCGACGATCGCCTCGAGCGAGCCCTGCACATCGGACTTGACCACGACCGCGAGTTCCTTCGCGGCACCCGCGGCGATCTGCGAGAACATCTGCTCAAGCGTGCCGCGGGCACCTTGCGCCGCCTGCTGCTCGCGCCGGCGCCGCTGGCGGAAGGCCGCGATGTCGCGTGCCTGGCCCTCGTCGGCCGCGACCGTGAAATCGTCGCCGGCGAGCGGCACGCCGTTGAGGCCCTGGACCTCCACCGGCATGGCGGGGCTCGCGGCATCGATGGCGACACCGCGGTCGTCGAGCAGCGCGCGCACGCGGCCCCATTCACTGCCGGTGACGAAGATGTCGCCGACCTTGAGGGTGCCGCGCTTGATCAGCACGGTCGCCACCGCGCCGCGGCCGCGCTCGAGCTTCGCCTCGATCACCACGCCCTCGGCCGGGCGATCCGGATTGGCCTTGAGATCGAGGATCTCGGCCTGCAGCAGGATCGCTTCCTCGAGCTTGTCGAG
>DASZHJ010000259.1:0-22465 GCA_035938015.1 Allostellaceae bacterium | reverse complement strand
GGCTGGTAGCGGACCTCCTGAGGTTTTACACTATTATGCAATCGAGACTTTTCTTAATGCTTTAACCAGTCGGGATTGCATCCGTCGCGCGCCCGGATGAAAACACCGGGCCGAGCCAGGACTCATCGAGGGAGAACAGGCCGGCATGAGAAGCCGAGCGATTGCTGGAGTGGGCGTACTGTGCATCGCTCTTGCGGCATGCGATAATCCCTTTGGGTGGGGGCCACCCAGCGCCCAACGGGCGACGCCCACAGAAACAGAGGCGACGACACCGCAGCCGCCGAAGCCCCCCCGCAAGCCGCCGGTGCCGCCCGCAACGGGCGACGCGGAGTCGCCTGCAGAGATCGCGCCGGCCGAGCCCCCGACGGAGACCGCCAAGATCGAGCCTATCCAACGGCCGGTGCTCAAGCCGGAGAGCTTGATTGGCCTCGACCAGCCCGCGACCGCAGCGCTTTTGGGAGAGCCTACCGAGCGATCGGAGGCGGCGCCTGCAACCATCTGGCGTTATACGGGCCGGAGTTGCCAACTCGAGATATACTTCTACCTCGACCTCAAGAGTCAGGTCATGCGCGCGCTGCATTATGAGGTGAGAACCCATGAGGCCGCAGAGCCAGCCAGAAGCCGGTGCTTCGCCGACCTCGTCGCCGAGCACCAAGCAGATCCCACCTCGCGTCCGAATCCTCCTAATTGACGACGACGACGAGTTCCGGGAATCGCTGAGCCTCAACCTGATGGACGAGGGCTTCGCGGTGACAATGTTCGCCAACGGGCCCTCGGCGCTGGAGCACGTCGCGGCCGGCGAGAGTGCCGACGTGATCCTGCTGGATTGGCGCATGCCGGGGATGAACGGCCTCGAGGTGCTGCGCGAGCTGCGCCAGCGCGGAGTGATGACGCCGGTGATCTTCCTGACCGCGCTCAGCGATGACATCTACGAGGAAGCGGCGCTGGCGGGCGGCGCGGTCGACTTCATCGACAAGTCGCGCCGGCTCTCGATCCTGGTGCGGCGCATCGAGCTCATCGCGGAAGGCCAACGGCCGGTGCCGAGCGCCTCGCAGCAACAGCCGCCGCCGCAGGTGCGCCTGGGCGCCTTGGAGCTGCGCTTCGACATCAACCGCGCCTTCTGGAAGGGCTCCGCCATCGATCTGACGCTGACCGAGTTCCGCATGGTCTCCCAGCTCGCGCTCAAGCCGGGCGAGGACGTCTCCTACCGCGAGCTTTACGATCTCGTGCACGGCAAGGACTTCCTGGCCGGCAGCGGCGCCGACGGCTACCGTGCCAACGTCCGCACCTTCATCAAGCGCATTCGCAAGAAGTTCAGGGATGTCGACCCCGGTTTTGACGAAATCCACAACTACGCCGGATTCGGATACCGCTGGACCGTCGCCTAGGGCGACACCAGCGCTCCACCGCTCGGCGGCGCGTGGCCGCCGGCGCTGGCGTTTTCACCGCTCGCTTTCTGCGAAGGCGGCGCTGCTGGTCGTGATCTTCCTGGCGGTTCCGCTGATCGTCTACGATCAGTTCCGCGCCGCCGACGAGGCGGCCGCCGCGCTCCTCCTGCAAGAGGTGCGCGAGGAAGGCCGCGTCATGGCTCAGGCGCTCCTGCCCATTCTCGGCGCCACCGAGAAGCCGTCGATCCCCGATCTCGGCAGCCAACTCCAACGCTTCGCGGGGGATATCACGCGCGTCAAGGTCATCTACCGCCCGACCGATCAGAGCGCATTTTATTATGTGGCCTCTTGGCCGACCGTCTCGACCGCGCAGCTCGACAACGAGCGCGCGGAGCTCGCGCAGCAGGGCGTCCTCGACAAGCTCTCGGCGACCTGCGAGGGCGAGCTGCCCTTCGCGTTCCGCTACAGCACGCAGGGCGCGGAGGACGAGGTCGTGACATCCGTGACACCCGTCAAAGTGCCATCCGGCTGCTGGGCGGTGGTCACCTCCTTCGCCGCCGGCAGCTATCTGGGCTCGCATCTCGGCCGACCCTACTGGACGGCGCCCGAGGTGCGCATCGCCGCCATTATCTATCTGGTGATGGCGGTGGTAACGCTCAGCACCTTCTGGGGTGTGCGGCGCGGCCTCAATCGCTTTGCCGAGCGCGCCCGCGCCATCCGCGAGCGCCGTCCCGGCGTCTCCTTCGCCGGCGAGAACGAGGTGCCGGAGCTCGCGGATGTTGCGGCAGAGTTCGATCGCATGGTGTCGGCTCTCGATGCCTCCGCGCGCGAAATCCGGCGTACCGCCGAAGACAATGCGCACGCCTTCAAGACGCCGATCGCGGTGATTCGGCAATCGCTCGAACCGTTGAGCCGCGCCATCCCGCCCGACAACCCACGCGGCCAGCGCGCGCTCGGCTTGATCGAGAACTCGCTCGACCGGCTGGACGGCCTGGTGTCCTCGGCCCGCAGGCTCGACGAAGCCGCCGCCGACCTCATCAACACGCCGCGCACGGCGGTCAATCTCTCGATGCTGCTGCACCGCCTGTTGCATGCACATGCGGACGCGATCGCGGAGCGTCAGCTCGCACTCGACGGCCACATTCCCTCGGGCGTGATCATCTACGCCAACGAGGAGATGATCGAGACGGTGCTGGAGAACATCGTCGACAACGCGCTCTCATTCTCGCCGAAGGGCGGCAGTATCGAGGTGCGCCTCGATCGCCGGGGCGACCGCACGGCGGAAGTCACCATCGCCGACACGGGACCAGGCGTGGCCCCGGAGAACCTCGAGCGCATCTTCGATCGATATTTCTCGCGCCGCCCCGGCATGGAAGGTCAAGCCTCGCATTTCGGCATCGGCCTTTGGATCGCGCGGCGCAACATCGAGGCGCTCGGCGGCACGATCCGCGCGGAAAACCGTCCGCCTCATGGACTGCTCATGCGCATCGATCTACCGCTGTTGCGCGCGACCCGACCTCCGGGCGAATGACATATCTTTGCCTCGCGCTGGGCGCGATTGGCTGAGCTAGGGTTTCCGTCGCGCTCGCGGCATCCGCGGCTGCGAGACGCGATAAAAACCCTGTGCTCGCGGCGCTCTTGCCCGGCGTCGTGAACAATCCTCCCTTGACTGCGGCCGTCCCGACCGGCCGCATTCTTTTTTTTCGATCGCCAGCCGACGAACGGCTCGACGGCCAGTTCCCCGCAACCCTCAAAAGCCCGCGGCTTGATGCACCCTGCCCGCTCGCTTAGTCTGCGGACCCTCGAACGCACGCTCCAGGTCCACAGAGATCGCCATGCAAGTACGAGACGGTTTCCTCGGCACGATCGGCAATACGCCGCTCATCAGGCTGCGCCGCGCCTCGGAGGAGACCGGCTGCAGCATTCTCGGCAAGGCCGAATTCCTCAATCCCGGCGGCTCCGTCAAGGACCGGGCGGCCTTGTTCATCGTGCGCGACGCCGAGGAGCGCGGCGCGCTCCGCCCCGGTGGCGTGATCGTCGAGGGCACGGCGGGTAATACCGGCATCGGGCTTGCACTGGTCGCGAACGCGCGCGGCTACCGCAGCGTCATCGTGATGCCGGAGACCCAGAGCCAGGAGAAGAAGGACATGCTACGGCTCTGCGGCGCCGATCTTCGCTTGGTGCCGGCGGTGCCCTACGCCAACCCCGCCAACTACGTCCGCTACTCCGAGGCGCTCGCCAAAGAGATGGCATCGAGCGAGCCCAAGGGCGCCATTTGGGCCAATCAATTCGACAACGTCGCCAATCGCCGTGCGCACATCGAGACCACCGGCCCCGAGATCTGGGCGCAGACCGAGGGCAAGGTAGACGCGTTTGTGTCCTCGGTCGGCACCGGTGGCACGCTCGCGGGCGTCGGCATGGCACTCAAAAGCCGTAATCCCAAGACGCGGATCTATCTGGCGGACCCCATGGGGTCCGCGATCTACGGCCACTACGCCCGCGGCGAGCTCAAGTCCGAGGGCAGCTCGATCACCGAGGGCATCGGCCAAGGCCGCATCACCAGGAATCTTGAGGGCGCGCCGGTGGACGGCTGGTTCCAGGTGACGGACGAGGAGATGTTGCCGGTTCTGTTTCGCCTGGTCACCGAGGAGGGCCTGATTCTCGGGGGCTCGACCGGCATCAACATCGTGGGTGCGATCAAGGCGGCGAAGGAGCTGGGGCCCGGCCACACCATCGTGACCATCCTGGCAGATTACGGCACGCGCTATCAGTCGAAGCTGTTCAACCCGGATTTCTTGCGCTCCAAGCACCTGCCAGTGCCCGACTGGCTCGATACGCCGGCAAAGGAGAAGCGCTGATGGCTGAGCTGCTGTTTCGCGACGATGCCTACCTCAGGAGCTGCGAGGCCACCGTGATCGGCATCGACGGGCGCGGCATCCGCCTGGACCGCACGGTGTTCTATCCCACGGGCGGCGGCCAGCCCGGCGATACCGGCCAGCTCAAGCGCCCCGACGGCAGCGCGGTCGCAATCGTCGATGCCCGAAAGGGCGACGATCTCGAAGACGTGGTCCACGTTCCCGCGCCCGCTAGCGCGCTCCCCGCGGTCGGCGAGAAGGTCACGGCCGAGATCGACTGGGACCGCCGCTATCGCCTGATGCGGATGCACACCTGCTTGCACCTGCTCTGCGCGGTGGTACCCGGCGCCGTCACCGGCGGCCAGATCTCCGACGGCAAGGCGCGGCTCGACTTCGACGTACCCGGCGAGAGTCTCGACAAGGCCGTGATCACGGACAAGCTCAACGCGCTGATCGCCGCCGATCATGCTGCCACGCCCCGCTGGATAACCGATGCCGAGCTTGCGGCGCAGCCGGACCTCGTGCGCACCATGTCGGTGAAACCGCCCGCAGGGTTCGGCAAGGTGCGGCTTCTCGACATCGCCGGCGTCGATCTGCAGCCCTGTGGCGGCACGCACATCCGGCACACCGGCGAGATCGGTCGTGTCGAAGTGACCAAGATCGAGAACAAGGGCCGGCAGAACCGGCGCGTCAATCTGGCATTCGCAAGCTGAGCGAGTGACTCCCATGGACTACGCACATCCGGACTCCCTGGTCTCCACCGAGTGGCTCGCGGCGCATGTGACGGACCCCGCGGTCCGGGTGGTCGACGGCTCCTTCAAGTTGCCGGGCAACACGCCCACCGCGCGTGAAGACTACGACACCCGCCACATTCCGGGGGCGCCTTTCTTCGATGTCGACGAGATCGCCGACCACTCGAGCCCGCTGCCGCACATGCTGCCTCGCGCGGAGGAATTCGCCGAGCACATGAGTCGGCTCGGCATCGGCGATGGCACGCGGGTCGTAGCCTATGACGCGACTGGCTGGAGCATGGCCTGTTGGCGCGTCTGGTGGATGCTGCGCGTCTACGGCCACGACAATGTCGCGATCTTGAGAGGCGGCCTGGCAACTTGGGTCGCCGAGGGGCGGCCGGTGACGGCGGAAGTGCCGCGGCCCGCGCCCGCGAAATTCACGCCGCGCTTCCGCCCGGAGCTGGTGCGGGACAAGACGGGGGTGCGCCGGACGATCGGCGCGCACCGCGAGCAAGTCGTCGATGCGCGCGCACAGGCTCGCTTCGAGGGAACCGCGCCGGAGCCGCGCCCGGGCATCCGCAGCGGCCACATCCCTGGCAGCCGAAATCTGCCCTACGATCAACTCGCCGACCCCGCGACCAAAACCCCGCTGCCGCGGGAGACGTTGGAACAGCGATTTCGCGCGGCCGGGTTGACTCCGGATCGGCCGATCGTCGCGAGCTGCGGCTCCGGCGTCACCGCCTGCGCGCTCGCCTTCGGACTTCACCTGATCGGCTGGCCCGAGGCCGCAGTCTACGATGGCTCCTGGGTCGATTGGGGCGCGGTCGGCGACACGCCGGTGGAGACCGGACCCGCCTCGTGAGCGCCGGCACCGCGCCGGCGAAGCTTGCAGACACCGTCACCTATCTCGAGATGACGGCGAAGCCAGCTCGGCCGCCCGTGCCGGTGCCGGCGGCGAAGCTCGCACTGATGCGCACAGAGCGCTGCACCGTCTCGTTCTACCGCTATCTCTACAATATCGTCGGTGAGCCTTGGCTCTGGTACGAGCGGCGGCTTTGGAGCGACGCGCGAGTGGCCGAGCTGCTCGCGCGGCCGGATGTCGAGATCTACGTGCTTTATGCCTGGGGCGTGCCGGCGGGATATTTCGAGCTGGTGCGCGCGGCCCGCGGCGATACCGAGCTCGCCTATTTCGGCCTGGTGCCCGAGTTCATCGGGCGCGGCTTCGGCGCCTGGTTCCTGAACGCCGCCATCGAGACAGCCTGGCTCGGCGCCTCAGGGCGGGTCTGGGTGCACACCTGCACGTTCGATCATCCGCGCGCTCTCGGGCTCTATCAACGCAGCGGTTTCAAGGTCTATGAGCGGCGCGCCGTCACGTTCGACGATCCGCGCGTTACGGGCGTGTTCCCGAGAAGCCTCAAGCACCCGCTCCTGCCTCCGCTCGACTGAGAAGCAGCGCCGCTCAGTGCGACAAGATCTGGCTCAGGAATAGCTTGGTGCGATCGCTCTTGGGGTTGGCGAAGAATTCCTTGGGCGGCGCCACCTCGACGATCTGGCCGCGATCCATGAAGATCATGGAGTCCGCGACCGTGCGCGCGAAGCCCATCTCGTGCGTGACGCAGATCATGGTCATGCCCTCCTGGGCAAGACCGACCATCACGTCGAGCACCTCCTTGATCATCTCGGGATCGAGGGCCGAGGTCGGCTCGTCGAATAGCATCACCTCGGGCTTCATGCAGAGCGAGCGCGCAATGGCGACGCGCTGCTGCTGTCCGCCGGACAGCTGACCCGGATACTTGTTGGCCTGCTCCGGAATCTTGACCCGCTCGAGGAGCTGCATGGCGAGTTCCTCGGCCTCCTTCTTCGGCATCCTACGCACCCAGATCGGCGCCAAGGTGAGGTTCTGCAGGACCGTCAGGTGAGGGAACAGGTTGAACTGCTGAAACACCATGCCGACTTCGCGGCGGATCGCCTCGACGTGCTTGACGTCGCTCGTGAGCTCGATGCCGTCGACAAAGATCTGACCCTTCTGATGCTCCTCAAGCCGGTTGATGCAGCGGATCATGGTGGACTTGCCGGAGCCCGAGGGACCGCACACCACCACCCGCTCGCCCTTGCGCACCCCGATGTTGATGTCTTTGAGGACATGGAAGTCGCCGTACCACTTGTTGACGTTGCGCAGCTCGATCATCGGGCGACCCTCGGCTTGCGGCTGGATGTTCTCCTGGACTGCCATGCTCTATCTCCTCCGGGCTCCCGGCCGCGCTCGGCTCAGACTGCGCTCCAATCGCTGACTGTAGCGCGACATGTAAAAGCAAGCTGCAAAAAACAGCAGCGCGACGAAGCTGTATCCTTCCCAATAGGCGCTGCGCCACTCCGGCGCATTCATCGCGTTGTTCACGTCGCCCAGCACGTCGAAGATGCCGACGACGGTGATGAGCACCGTGTCCTTGAGGGCGCTGATGCTGGTGTTGACCAGCGAGGGGATCGAGATCGACAGCGCCTGCGGCAATATGATGAGCCACGTCTTGCGCCAATAGCCGAGCCCCAGCGCATCAGCGGCCTCGTACTGGCCGCGCGGGATGACCTGGAGGCCGCCGCGGATCGCCTCCGCGAGGTAGGCGCCGAAGAACAGCGTGAACGCCACTTCGGCGCGCCAGAGCTTCGCGATGGTGACGCCCGTCGGCAGGAAGAGCGGCACCATTACGGTCGCCATGAAAAGCACGGTGATCAGCGGCACGCCGCGGATCAGCTCGATATAGGCAATGGAAAGCCAGCGAATGGCGGGCATGCGCGAGCGCCGGCCGAGCGCCGCGAGGATGGCGACCGGGAAGGCGAAGCCGCAACCGCCGACCATGAGCAAAAGATTCAACGGCACGCCGTTCCAAAGCTCTGTCTCGACGTAGGGCATGCCGAGAAAGCCACCGAACATCAGCGCAACCCATACCGCCACGCCGCCCGCCCATACTCCCAGCATGGCCTTGCCGCTGAGGCGCGCCTGAGAGCTCGCGATCATCATCGCGATGAAGATCAGGATCACCAGCGTCGGACGCCAACGCTGGTCCTCGGGAAAGCGGCCGAACAGCAGGAACTTGCCCCAGTCCGCGATAAAGGCCCAGCACGCCCCGCCCGCCGCTTTGCAAGCGGTGTCGTTCGGCGCCGAGAAGGTGGCGTCCAGGATCGCCCAGTTGAAGAGCGGGATCGCCATTCGGGCTATGAGAGCAGCGATGACCAGCGTCAGGATGCTATTGAACACGCTGTTGAAGAGATTGGCGCGCGCCCACTCCCAGGCGCGCTCGACAGCGCCGCGCCGAAGCTCGAGCAACTCGGTGGAGGCGTCGTGGGTGATGTCGGTCATGGCTCAGCGCTCCACCAAAGCCATGTATCGATTGTACAGGTTCATGGATGCCGAAATGGTGAGGCTGATGGCGAGATAGACCGCCATCAGGATCGTGATCACCTCGATTGCCTGCCCAGTCTGGTTCATCTCGGTGTTGGCGACCGAGACGAAATCGGCAAAGCCGATGGCGACCGCCAGCGAGCTGTTCTTGGTCAAGCTCAGATACTCGCTCGTCATCGGCGGAATGATGACGCGGACCGCCTGTGGCAGCACGACCAGGCGCAGCACCTGTCCTTGCCGCAGCCCGAGCGCGCCCGCGGCCTCGGTCTGACCCCAACTCACGGCTTGGATGCCGCTCCGAACGATCTCCGCCACGAAGGCGGAGGTGTTCGCGACCAGCCCGAACAGCAGGGCTGCGAACTCCGGCGAGATGATGGTGCCGCCCTGGAAATTGAACCCGGCAAGCGCGGGCTTGTCCAACTCGAGCGGCGCGCCCGCGATGAGGAATACCACCAGGGCCGGCACGATCACGAGGGCCGAGCCCACAAGGATCGTGTGGAACTGCTCGCCGGTGCGCTCCTGGCGGCGCCGCGCCCATCGCGCCACCCATATCGTGACAAGTATGCCCGCGAGCATGGCCGCCAGCATCCAGACATAAGTCTGGTGCCAGATGGGTACGGGGAAGGCGAGACCGCGATTGGAGACGTAAACGTTGGGCAGGAGCGTCAATGCCTGCCTAGGTCCGGGCGCCCCGAAGCGCAGCAGGTCCCACCACACCACGAGCTGCAGGAGCAGCGGCGTATTGCGGAAGATCTCGATGTACCAGAGCGCGACTTGCCGCAGCAGCCAATTGCTCGAGAGCCGTGCAATGCCGAGCAAGACGCCGAAGATGGTGGTCAGCACGCAGCCGATTGCCGACACCATGAGGGTGTTCAACAAGCCCACCAGCAGCGCGCGGCCATAGGTGTCCGCGGGCGTGTACCGTATCAGGCTCAAGCTGATCTCGAACCCGGCCTCGCGATTGAGGAAACCAAAGCCCGCAGCTATGCCTTGCCGCGCCATGTTGACGGCGGCGTTGTGCCAAAAGTAGCCGACGACGGCCGCGGTGACCGCAACCGCCGCAACCTGATAAGCCCAATAGCGGAATCGCTCCTCGCGCCACCAGCTGCTGCTCATTGCGGCGCCGATCGAGCCCTGAGTGTCAACGGCCATGGCGCGGTCCCCCTGACGGCCTATGACGGAATGACCAACGCATCGCGAAGTCCAGATCGCCCCGGACTGCGTGCCGGGGCGATCTGTCCTCTCCTTAGCGGATCGGCATCGCGTACATCAGCCCTTCATTCGACCAGAGCGCATTGACGCCGCGATCGAGCTTGAGTGGCGAATCCTTGCCGACATTGCGATCAAAGATCTCGCTGTAATTGCCGACCTGCTTCACCGCGTTGTAGGCCCACTTCTCGTCGAGATGGAGTGACTTGCCCATGCCGGGCGTCGCTCCCAACATGCGCTTCACCTCGGGATCGTCGCTGGTCAGCATCTGATCGACGTTCTTGGAGCTAACGCCTTTCTCCTCTGCATCGATCAGCGCGTAGACCACCCACTTCACGATGTGCAGCCACTCGTCATCGCCCGTGCGCACCGCCGGAGCGAGCGGCTCCTTCGAGATCACCTCGGGCAGGATCATGTAATCGTCCGGGCTGGGCGCCTTGGAGATGCGGGTCGCGGCGAGACCCGACCGGTCGGTCGTATAGGCGTCGCAGCGACCCGAGAAGAACGCGTTCTCGACCTCGTCGAGCTTCTCGATGACCAGCGGTTTGAACTCCAGCTTGTTGGTACGGAAATAGTCCGCGAGATTGAGCTCGGTCGTGGTGCCGGGCTGCACGCAGACGGTGGCCCCGCCGAGCTCCTTGGCGCTCTTCACGCCGAGCTTCTTGGCAACCATGAAGCCCTGACCGTCATAGTAGGTGACCGGTGCGAAGTTGAAGCCGAGATCGGCTTCCCGCGCCAGAGTCTCGGTGGTGTTGCGAGAGAGAATGTCGATCTCGCCTGACTGCAAGGCGGTGAAGCGCTGCTGTGCCGAGGTCGGCACGAACTTCACCTTCTTGGCATCGCCGAGCACGGCGGCAGCGATCGCGCGGCAAGTGTCGACGTCGAGACCCGTGTAGCTCCCCTGCTGGTCCGCCATGGAGAAGCCCGCAAGTCCCGTCGATACGCCGCAGGTGACCACGCCTGCCGCCTTGATCTTGTCCAGCGTAGGACCGGCGAACGCCGGCGTTGCCCCGAGCACGACAACAAGCGCCGCACCCAACAAATTGAGAGATTTCATTCGAAAGGCCTCCGTTTGCATTGAGCAGGTCCCCATCAGTATCAGCGCCGCTTTGAAGCCGCGTCGATCTGAAATTTGCCGGACGCTAACACGCCAGCCGATCGAGCCGCAATGCCGGGCGCCTCCCCTCCGGGTCAGGCGAGGCTCGGTACATCGGGCTTTGCGCCTGCGCCCGCGCGCGGCAAGATGCGGGCCCCTCCCCCAGTCCCCGACGGTTCATCATGGCGATCAATTCCAAAAAACCGGATACGCTTCTTACCCATGCCGGGAGCAATCCCCATGCGAACTTCGGAGTGGTGAACCCACCCGTCTATCACGCCTCGACCATTCTGCATCCGACGGTCGCGCATCTGGAGGAGAGTCAGCAGCGACGCTTCCAGAAGGGCGTCGTGAGCTACGGCCGCTACGGCACGCCGACGACGTTCGCGCTCGAGGACTCGGTGGCGGCCCTCGAGGGCGGTGAGCGCGCGATCGCCTATTGCTCGGGCGCGGCCGCCTGCTACGCGGCGCTGCTTGCCTTCGTCACCACCGGCGACCATGTGCTCGTGGTCGACACGGTCTATGGTCCCGTGCGCGCCTTCTGCAGCGGTTTCCTCAAGCGGTTCGGCGTCGAGACGACTTTCTACGACCCGATGATCGGCTCCGGCGTCGCGGCGCTGGTACGCGACAACACCAAGGTGATCTATTTGGAGAGCCCGGGCTCCATCACCTTCGAGGTGCAAGACGTGCCCGCCATCGTCGGCGTGGCGACGGCGCGGGGGATCGCGACTATGCTCGACAATACCTGGGCCTCCCCGCTCTTCTATCAGCCTCTCAAGTTCGGCGTCGACGTATCCATCATCGCCGGCACCAAATACATCGTCGGCCACTCCGACGTGATGATGGGATTCACCGTTTGTACCGAGGCAAGCTTCGCGAAGGTCCGGCAATCCGCGGCCGAGCTCGGCTATCACGCGGCCCCCGATGACGTCTATCTGGCGTTGCGCGGCCTGCGCACCGCGGGCGTGCGGATGCGCCACCAGGAGCAGCAGGCGCTCGCGCTCGCGCGCTGGCTCGAGAAGCGACCCGAGGTCGAGCGCGTGCTGCATCCGGCTCTCCCCGGCCATCCCGGCCACGAGTTCTGGCGCCGCGACTTCACGGGATCCTCGGGTCTGTTCGGAGTGGTCTTGCGCAAGGACATCCCGAGGTCCGCGCTGGGCGCCATGCTCGACGGCATGGAGCTCTTCGGCATGGGCGCGAGCTGGGGCGGCTACGAGAGTTTGATCCTGCCGACCCATCCCGAGCGTATGCGAACGGCCAAGAGCTGGGAGAGCGGTCCGACGCTCCGGCTCCACGCCGGCCTCGAGGATCTCGGCGATCTCATCAACGATCTCGAGCGCGGCTTCGCGCGGCTGAACGCCGCGCGCTGATCCACGGTCGATGTCGCTCACGCCCTTCGAGCTGAGCGCGCTTGAGCTCAGCCTGCGCGTGGGCATCGCGAGCATGCTCTGCAGCCTGCCGTTCGGCTTGGCCGCCGCGTGGCTGCTGGCGCGCGGCCGATTTCACGGCAAGACGCTGGTGGATGTCATCATCCACCTGCCGCTGGTGCTGCCTCCGGTGGTGGTCGGCTATGCCCTGCTGACCCTGTTCGGCCGACGCGGCGTGGTGGGCGCCTGGCTCTTCGACACGCTCGGCATCAGGCTCGCCTTCGATTGGAAAGGCGCGGCGCTCGCCTCCGCCGTGATGGCGTTTCCGCTGCTGGTGCGCGCGATCCGGCTTTCTCTGGAGACGGTGGACCGACGCCTGGAGGCGGCCGCTCTCACGCTCGGAGCTAGCCGCACCCGCGTGTTCTTCACCGTGACGTTGCCGCTCACCGCGCCCGGCTTGCTCGCCGGCGCCATCCTCGCCTTCGCGCGCAGCATCGGTGAGTTCGGCGCCACCATCAGCTTCGTCTCCAACCTGCCGGGCCTGACCCAGACGCTGCCGCTCGCCTTCTTCAGCTTGATCCAACAGCCCGGCGGAGAGGCCGCGGCGATGCGGCTCACCGTGATCTCGATCGCCCTGTCGCTCGCGGCGCTTCTCGCGTCGGAGCTGCTGGCCCGCCGCCTCGTGCGTCGGCTCGGGAGCGCCGCGTGATCGAAGTCGACGTCCAGAAGCGCCTTGGCGCCTTCGAGCTTGCCGCACAATTCACCGCACCGTCGACTGGCATCACGGCGCTCTTCGGCCGCTCCGGTGCCGGCAAGACCACCCTCGTCAACGCACTCGCGGGCTTGATCCGCCCCGACCGCGGCCGCATCGCGATCGACGACGAGATTCTGTTCTCCGCCGCCGATGGCATCGACCGCCCGCCGGAGCGCCGCCGCCTCGGCTATGTCTTCCAGGAAGGCCGCCTGTTCCCGCACTATTCAGTGCGCGGCAATCTCGGCTACGGCATGCCACGCGGCCAGCCGCGAGATCCCACGCTCTCCTTCGAGGCCGTGGTGGAGCTGCTGCGCCTGGAACCCCTGCTCCGACGCAGGCCGCACGATCTCTCCGGCGGCGAGAAGCAGCGCGCCGCCATCGGCCGCGCGCTGCTCGCCGATCCGCGCCTCCTTCTGATGGACGAGCCGCTCGCCTCGCTCGATCTCGCCCATCGCGCGGAGATCCTGCCCTTCATCGAAGAGCTGCGCGATCGCCTGCATATTCCGATCGTCTATGTCAGTCACGCCATGGAGGAGGTTGTGCGGCTTGCGGACACGCTGGTGCTGATGTCCGAGGGCCGGGTGGCCGCAGTGGGTACGGTCGAGGACCTCACCAGCCGGCTCGATCTGCGCCCCCTCACCGGGCGTTTCGAGGCGGGTGCCGTGATCCGCGCCAGCGTCGCCGGCAGCGATCTCGTCTTCGGATTGACCGAGCTGTCGTTTCCCGGAGGTCGGCTACGCGTACCGCACCTGGGCCTGCCCTTGGGCACGCCCGTGCGCGCCCGCATCCGTGCGCGCGACGTGGCATTGGCGCTCGAGCACCCGCAGGGTCTCTCAATCCTCAATGTGTTCGCGGGCCGGGTGGTCGAGATCGCCGCCGATCAGGGCCCGATGGTCGACGTGCGTGTCGATATCGGCAAGCCCGATCGTCCGGTGGTGCTCTGGGCGCGGATCACGCGGCGCTCCACCCACGACCTCCGGCTCGAGGTCGGCAAGTCGCTCCACGCCTTGGTAAAATCCGTCGCGCTCGATCGCCAGAGCTTCAGCCCCTACAGTCCACGGGCCGCAGTCGAGGAGTGAGGTGGCGATGGCCGTATTTCCCCGGATCATCCTGGTGATTGTCGGGAGTGCCGCCTATTTCGGCCTCGCAATCCTGGGCTGGGGTGGCCTTGCGGCCTTCTTTTCGCATCCGGCTCTGGTCGCACTCGGGGTGGCAATGGCCGCGTTGGCCGGCGTCTCGCTGTTCGCTGGCGGCAGCCTGAGCCCGGGAGTGCGCGAGGATCGCAGCAATCGCTGGGTTATCACGGCCTTCGCGCTCCTCGGCTTGCTCAACGGCTTTCTGCCGGCTTACGCGGATCGGCTGGATTTCTGGACCATTGACGGCGATAGCACCCGCTGGCTCGGCGTGCTCCTGTTTGCGATCGGCGGCGCGCTACGGATCTGGCCGGTCTTTTTGCTCGGTCGCCGCTTCAGCGGCCTGGTCGCAATCCAGCCGGGTCACACTCTGCTCACAACCGGCATCTATTCCGTGATCCGCCACCCCAGCTATCTCGGTTTGCTCACGAACTCGCTGGGCTGGGCCCTGGCCTTTCGCTCGGGCCTCGGCGTTGTGATCACAGCGCTCCTCTTGCCGATAGTCCTCGCTCGCATCCGCGCGGAGGAGGCGCTGCTCGGCTCGCAGTTCGGCGCGGAGTACGAGGCCTATCGTGCCCGTACATCGCGGCTGATTCCCGGCCTCTATTGAGCTCAATCCACGATGAAGACCCTCGCCCCCGTCTCCGACCGGACGCGATGAGCTGGATCCTCGCCGTCCGCCACATGCCAACTCATGCCTGACGTGAGCAGGCATGCGGGCGTGCCGTCTTGATGCTCGATCGCGAGGGCGCCAGCGATCACGTAGATGATGTGACCCTTCGAGCACCAGTGATCGGCGAGGTAGCCGGTTCCATAGTCGACGAGCCTGAGCTGAATATCCCCGAGCTGACGCGCCCGCGCCTGCGCGGCACCGGATGCTCCGGGAACCGCGGTGGCGGGAAGGCACGACCAGTCGGTGATCGCCTCGGCCATCTTCATGAGCTTCATGGCGAACTCCTCAAGATCCCGGTGGGACCGTCACGGCGAAATGCGCGGCCTCGCCGTTGACGGTCGCATCCACGGCATAGGAGCCGGCGGAGATTGTCATGTTGTTGCCGAAGTGAACGTCGTCGAGTCCCTCCGCCACACCGTACATGCGGGCTATCGGCACAGCGTGGCGCTTCTTGTCGGTACCGGTCAGCGTGATGCTGACGCTCGCGTCCGCCACGGGCTTGCCGGTGTCCCTTGCATAGACGTGGAGCTCGACGTGCCGCGCCTGCGGCACCGGCATCGTGCTCGGCATGGTGTGACCCATGGCCGGCATCCCCGCCATCTTCCCGCTCAGCATGATCTCGCCGGAAGTCGGGTGTTTCGCCTTCGCTTCTGCCGCCGTGTACATCGTCTCGGCAGAGCCAATCTGCAGGACGAGACGATAGCGTTGGGTCTCGTTCTCCAGCTTGAGGATGTCGTCGGCGCGGGCCGCCGCGGCCAGTGCAATCATACCCATGAGGGAAGCGAATATCCTGAGTTTGGCCATTGCGCTGGCCTCCCGGCCAAGTTGCCGCCAAGGATTCTAGATGATCGACCGCCCGACACGAAAAAGCCGCGAGCTCTTTCGTTTATCAAATGATCAGCAGGCTGCGGCATGTTGCCATTTTAACCATGCGTCGCCGCGAAATTCGCTTTCTCAACTGCGCCGTGCACACTATAGTGGGGCAAAAGACGATCGATCCAGCTGCTCATTTGTTGCGACCAGGAGAATGTACATGCAAGCACGCACCACACCGCAAGAACGGGCGCGCCCCGGGCGCCGTCGGCGCACGGTCAAAGAACATGGGCCCGACCCCGCGGATGTTCACGTGGGCTCTCGCCTCCGGTTGGCACGCGGCCTTCTCGGTTTGAGCCAGGTTCAGGTAGCGCAGTCGCTGGGCGTGTCGTTCCAAGCCGTACAAAAATACGAGCGAGGGGAGATTCGCGTCAGCGCGAGCCGATTGCTGCAAGCGTCACGGCTCCTGGGCCAACCTCTCGAGTTCTTCTTCGAGGGTCTGGATTCCCCATCTTCCAGCGACGGCGACAAGGGCGAGTTTGTGCGCGCGGAGCTCGAGCTGTTGCGGGCTTTTCGAGCGCTTCCCAACGACGAACTCCAACGCCAAATCCTGCGCCTCGTTCGCAGCATGGGACGCGCACTCCCTGCGGCTTGAGGCTAGGTTCTGGTGCCGCCTGTCGCGCCGCGCCCTTTTCCGCTCAAGTAAGTGACGCCTTCACGCGATCTGGCGTGAAGGGCGCGCGGCGCAGACGCACGCCGGTCGCGTCAAAGATCGCGTTGGCGATTGCCGTCGCGGCGGGGCGGATCGCACCCTCGCCGGCGCCGTAGGGCGGCAGCTCCGGCCGATTGATCGACACGATGTCGATCGCCTCCGGCGCTTCGGCGACGTCGAGGATGGGATAGGAGGCCCAGTCGACGCTGGTGACGCCCGCGCGATCGAATATCACCTTTTCCTAGAGGCTGCGGCTCGCACCCTGCGCGATATTGCCTTCGATGCAATCGCGCAGCCCGTCAGGATTCACCACCAGGCTGCAGTCGTGCGCAACGGTGACGCGCGGCAATTCTAACCCAGGAGGTTGGCCGGCCCGGCCCCATGCTGGCGTGCGACTGAAAGGGCCACTCGTCTCGCCGTGAAGCGCATAGAGCAATGGCATGTCGGGATCGTCGATCTCGATGCTGTGCGAAGTGCCGCAGAGCGATAGGCTCGGTCATTCAGATTTCTCCCGGCAGCATCGCCTGTGATGACGGAGTTAGCGCAGCGCTGGCAGTCGGCCAATGCAAGAGAACGTCCGCAGGCCCGACCGCACGGAGCTGTGAACACGCCGTCCCAAAAAAGGTCATGGACATCGGCGCGCCCGCCGCGCTCTTCCCATTCGCCGACTGCCGCCTCATGATTGCCAGCGAGCCGAGAGGGGAAAGCACCAGGATGGACTATTCGCCGACCGACGATCCCTGCCCTATTCCCGATTTCTATGCCTCGTTCGCGCCCGCGGCGCCCGCGAGCAATCCTCTGGACGGCAGCCATCGCACCAGCGTTGCGATCGTGGGCGCCGGGTTCACGGGGTTGTCTACGGCGCTACATCTGGCAGAGCGGGGTATTGCCTCGATCGTATTGGAGGCGAAAGAAATCGGCTGGGGCGCGTCCGGTCGCAACTTCGGTCAGGTTGTGCCCTACTTCAAGCACGACCAGGACCACGTGCTCCGCCACTTCGGACCGGAGACCGGCGAGCGTCTGATCGCCGCTGCCGGCAACGCGCCAGACCTCGTCTTTAACCTGATCGAGCGCCACGCGATCACCTGTGCGCCCGTGCGCAACGGTTTGATATTCGCCGCTCACTCGCCTACCGCACGCGAGAGTTTGGCGAAGCGCACGGCGTTCTGGCAGCGCCGCGGAGCGCCGGTGGAGATGTACGATGGGCAGGAGGCCGCTGGCTTCATCGGCAGCAACTTTTATGCCGCCTGTTCCATCGATCGACGCGGCGGCACCATCAACCCCTTGGCGTACGTGCGCGGGCTCGCGGCTGCGGCGCGGAAAGCGGGCGGCACGATCGCAACCCGTACACCGGTGACCTCGCTCGGCCGCGTCGGCAACGAGTGGCGCCTCACCACGCCCCGAGGGGACGTCATCGCGGATACGGTGGTTCTTGCGACCAACGCCTATACCGAGAGCAGTCTCTGGCCGGGCTTGCGGCAGAGCATCATTCCCATGCGCTCTTATCAGCTCGCGAGCCGACCGCTCGGCGAGAATGTGCGGAGAAGCATCTTGCCCCGCCATCAGCCGCTGACCGACACGCGCCTGCTGTTCTCAGGCGTACGGCTGCATCCGAACGGCCGCCTGCAGGCGAGCGCCGACGGGCCTGCTTTTCATGGCAGTGGAGCCGCTTTCGTTACCAAGCTCAACCGCCGCCTCGGCGCAATCTTCCCGCAGATCGACGCGCTCGACTGGGAGTATCGCTGGAATGGCTGGATTGCGATGACCCTGGACCGGTACCCCCATCTTCACGCGCTCGCGCCAGGGCTCTGGGCCGGCCTCGGCTACAGCGGGCGAGGCATTGGACTTGCGACCGTGATGGGCCGGGAAATCGCCGGCCGCATCGCCGGCGTCGCCGAGCGGGATTTGGTCCTGCCGGTGACGCCCTTGAAACCGCGATGGATCACGCGCGCCGCGCGACCGTTGGTGAACTCGCTTCTCACCTATTACCGCCTGCAGGACGCCATCGCCGGTATTCGCCGCCGCGCCGCGTCTTCAGTCTGAGGCAACACCCGCGGGAGAGGGCCGTCCCTCCTCCGGCCGCCTAAGGCGCGCCAACACGCCGATCAGGTGCCGCGACAGGATCAGGACCAGCCGTAGGTTGAACAACAGGCGCCAGGACACCGAGAGGCCGAGCGCGTTGAGCGAGCCCACGGCAAACGACCGCATCATCTTTGCAAAGCCGTCGGCGCTCGCTTCGAACCGGCCATTCACAGTCAAGGTGTCGAAGCCGAACTCGTTCTTGAACATGAAGAGCAGCGACGAGGAGTGTAGGGTGACGTCCGGCTGCGTGCGGCCTTCGGGCACCTCTGTGAAGCCGGATACGACCGATACCACGACAGTGCGATCGAGATCTCGGAGCTTTACGATCACGGGCTGAAACATCCCGAGCGGCCGCAGCCTGCTCAGTAACATGATGAGCGGCCGCGAGTTCCGCGCGAAGATCTTGGCCCGGTAACTCTCGAAGGCCGAACGCAGCTCGTCAAGACCGACGGAAGCTCCTGGCGGGCGCAGCGGCAGGGCTGACATCTCGCCGTAGCACCGGTCGTATCGAGCGAGCGCTGCAGCGGTGCCGGTCGAGGGATCGCCGACCTGCCAGGCTTCGCCGGGATAGAGGACCAGCGGCGCCGAGCCCGCGGCGGTGATCGCTGCGGCGGCCTTGCGTGGTGTGTTCACGGCATCATTGAGATAGCCGTTCTCCTCGTTGGAGAAATATATCAGGCTCGCGAAGGGCAGCGTGAAACGGGGCCGAAGGATCCGGATTTGAGCGCCGAGCGCCTCAAGCTTCTGAGCCGCAGCTGCCGCGCGGAACGTCCGGTTCTCGCGCCCACCCTTCCATGCGGCATAACTGAATTGCGAAAGCAGCACGGTCGGCTCAGGCGCGAGCCGAGCGATCTTGCGGATATCCCGCTCCAAACGGGCCGGACAGTCATTCAGGTTCAAGATGGAGTGCCGCCCATCGGTCAAGTAGAGCCAGGAATCATAGAAATAGTACGCGCCGCACGTGACCGTCACTGTGGGACTGAGTCGCGCAGCTACACCGTTCTCGAGCTCCCTGACGGACAGGCCAAGGGACTTGCAGAAATCGATGACACGCCGATCCCGCGTGGCCTGAAACAGGATCGTGACCTTGCCCCCATGCGCCTTCGCCACGCGCGCGAGAAAGGCCGGCGAAAAGTGATCGGGATGCTCGTGGGAGATCCAGATGACCGAAACACCTGCCATGATCTCGTCGAATCCCAGGGATGTCGGTATGAGAAGATCCCAGCCCGCGTTGAAAGTTGAGCCTTCCGTCCAGGGATCGAACAGAAGGCCGAGGCCATCGGCCTCGACCTTGCAGCAAGCGTGGTTGACGAGTGTCAAGTGCATGGGTGCCTATCGGCGCTCATCCTAATCGACTCCGGCGCGTCGTGCTTGGCCGGCGCCGGGGCGGAAAATTCGCCCTCGCAGCCTCTCCATGACGGTCGCGGGGGCTCGCATGAATTCCTTGCCAATACTGAGCCAGATGACCATCTTAGAGCTGTCGACGCTGGGTTCCGGCCTGCACTTTGCTCAGCGCCAGTACCGGCCCCAGTTTCCGTGCCTGTCGAAGTTTGGACCCGCGGCGTAGCAGGCGCTGGCCCGGAGTTCTACCTGGAGGACAGGTGACGGGTGACGCAAGAGACCCGGATGGAGAGGCGATTGACGAAGGAAGATTTGATCGAGTTTGAGGGGACTGTCCTGGAGATGTTGCCCGACTCGCGTTTCCGCGTGCGGCTCGACAACGGTCACGAGACACTCGCCTACACGTCCGGGAAGATGAAGAAGAACCGGATCCGAGTGCTGGCGGGCGATCGGGTAACGGTGGAGATGACGCCCTACGATCTCACGAAGGGACGCTTGAGCTTCCGGCACAAGGACGAGCGCCGCCCGGTCGCGGCCCCGCCCCGGCGAGGGCCCGGCGCCCGGCGCTGAGAGACGAGCGGTTTGAAGACGCCTGTATTGCTAGCGGGCGGATAGGCAAAGGCTTTAGAGGGTACCGTGCAGATCACAGCAGACCGGGAGAACAGCGGCCAGCAACACCACTCGGCGGAGCGGCAACTCTGGTGCGCCGTGCTGGATCGGGCGATGCAGGATGCAATGGATCGCATCGCCACCGTATCGGGCCCGCATGAGCGCCAAAAGCTCCGCCAGGAGGCTCGGGAGTGGTTCTTGCGGAATGGTGACGATTTCCGAGCGGCCTGCGAATCCGCGGGTTATGACCCCGATTATCTTCGCTCGCGCATCCTCTCGATGATCGCGCAGGCCGCCTGATACCTGATTCCGCTTGACATTCCAGCAGCGAAGGTCCATTTAACCGTCGACACGATCTCTCGCGATCGCGCGATGTGCTGCGGGCTCAAGGGCTCATAGGGCACAGCATTCCGAGATAAATCGCCAGCAACCCAGCCGTCCGAGCCGCGCGAGAGACGGAGCAAGATGCCGCCATGGCACCGCAAGCGCGGGCCTACAAGCGGCTTAGAAAGCATACTTTTCAGTGACCCCTACATCGTTTTCCAACCTCGGCGTGGCCGAGCCGATTTGTCGCGCCCTCGCGGCAGAAGGTTACGACCTCCCGACCCCGATCCAGACGAGCGCTATCCCACACCTCCTCGCGGGGTGCGACCTATTGGGCATTGCGCAGACCGGCACCGGCAAGACCGCGGCCTTTGCTCTCCCGATCCTTCAGCGGCTCGCCGCCAATCAAGTGCGTCCCGCGCCGAAGAGCGCCCGCGTATTGGTGCTGACGCCCACGCGTGAGCTCGCAGCCCAGATCGGCGACAGTTTCCGGACCTATGGCCGCCATCTCGGACTCAAGCAGACCGTGGTGTTCGGCGGCGTCGGTCAGCACCCGCAGGTGCAGGCGCTGCTCAGAGGCGTCGATATTCTGATCGCCACCCCGGGCCGGCTCCTCGACCTCCTGAACCAGCGGCATGTCCGCCTGGATCTCGTCGAGACGTTTGTGCTCGACGAAGCCGATCGGATGCTCGACATGGGCTTCATCCGCGACGTCCGCAAAGTCATCGCGGTGCTGCCGAAGCGGCGGCAGACGCAGCTCTTCTCCGCAACCATGCCCAGCGATATCAGCCGCCTCGCGGGCGAGATCCTGCGCGACCCCATCCGCGTGGAGGTTGCACCAGCAGCGACCACGGTCGAGCAGGTCGAGCAGCGCGTCTACTTCGTCGACGCCAGTCAGAAGCGCACGTTGCTCGCGGAGGTCCTCAAGGATCCCGCGCTCGCGCGGGTGATCGTGTTCACCCGCACGAAGCACGGAGCGAACCGCGTTGCCGAGCAACTCGCGCATGGCGGGGTCGTCGCTGACGCGATCCACAGCAACAAATCGCAAACAGCGCGCCAGCGCGCGCTGGAAGGCTTTCGGAACGGCCGGGCCCGCGTACTGGTTGCGACCGACATTGCCGCGCGCGGTATCGACATCGACGGTGTGACTCACGTGATCAACTTTGAGGTTCCGAACGTGCCGGAGAGCTACGTGCACCGCATCGGACGTACGGCGCGCGCCGGCGCCAGCGGAACCGCACTGTCGTTCTGCGCCCCGGACGAGCGCGGCTACCTCCGCGACATCGAGAGGCTCACTGGCCGGCCTTGCGTGGTCATCGAGCATCGCTTCCGCGGCATCAAGCCCACGGCTTCAAATCATCCGCCTCGCACTGGTCGCGATCATCCGTCTCGAACTGGTCGCAACCGCCGCCGCCCCGGGCAATACAGCGCGCAGCCTCAGCTCTGATGGGGAACTCGGCGGGGCCGCTCGTACGGGTTCGCACAACCGGTTGATCGGGTAACACAAAATCAACCACTAACCTGATACCTCAATCGGTCATGAGCGCGATTGTGGACGACCGCTTGCGAGAGGCCTACGAGTATTGGCGGAAGAAGGCGGGTGCGCGTGCACTCCCGGGCCGGTCCGACATCGACCCCGTCGAGATTCCCAGGCTCTTGCCACACGTCATGCTGGTGGAGGTGTTGGGGGCTAGCCTCTACCGCTATCGCCTAATTGGCACGGAGATCGCGACCGCCATGGGCGTCAATGCGACCGGTCGGTTGGTCCACGAGATGCTCCGCGAGGACGGCTACCGCGCCTATGTGCTCGATCTCTACGATACCGTCGTGCGTGAGCGCCGGGCGCTCTACACGGAGAACGTTTTCCTCACCGCACGCCACGGCGTTACCGAGCGAAACACCAAACGGATCATGCTGCCGCTATCGAGCGATGGTGAGATCGTGAATATGGTGCTGACGGCGCAAGTGTTTTTCTACGTGG
>DASZHJ010000258.1:0-2783 GCA_035938015.1 Allostellaceae bacterium | reverse complement strand
GAGTGACGGGGCTCGAACCCGCGACCTCCGGCGTGACAGGCCGGCGCTCTAACCAACTGAGCTACACCCCCGCAGCATGTGCTCGGCGGCGCCGCTTAGTAGCCCTGCAAACCTGGGGGTGTCAAGCCGAGGGCGCCCTCCTCCACCGGAAGATCGACCCTGTTCGGCGCGCGATAACACAGCCGTCAGGGCGGACGCGACGGTGCCACATCCGACCACCACGGCCCCGCCAGGACGAGGGGTTGCGCACCACGTCCCCGGCCGCAATCTCGGCAATTCTGACCTCGAGCCAGTCGAGAAACGATAGCGCGCCGCGACCCTCCGCGCCCGCCACAAGCGGCACCTTCCGATACGCCGAGCCGTAGCTCGCGGATGCATCGTCCGCCTCGCCCTGCGGGCTTCGGCGCGACAGCCTTCACTCGCTTCGCGAGCGTAGGCTGGCGCGACCGCCTTGCTCGCGTCGCGAGCGAAGGCTGGTGGGCGATGAGGGGTTCGAACCCCCGACCCTCTCGGTGTAAACGAGATGCTCTACCGCTGAGCTAATCGCCCACAAAAGCGGCAGCAACCATAGCACAAAATAGGCGCGGGTTCAGGGAAGCGAAAGGCCGCCAGGACTACTGCACGGCGTCCTTGAGCTGCTTGCCGGCGCGGAACTTCGGCAGCTTGGAGGCGGGAATCTGAATCTTCTCGCCGGTGCGCGGATTGCGGCCTTCCGACGCGGCGCGATTGGTGACGGCGAAGGTGCCGAATCCCACGAGTCGCACTTCGCTGCCCTTCTTCAACTCGCCGGTGATGCTGTCGAACACGGCATCGACCGCCTTCTCCGCTTCCTGCTTCTTGAGGCCGGTCGAATTCGCAACGGCATCCACGAGTTCATTCTTGTTCACGAGCGCCCCCTCTGGTGATGCCTTGATGTGATCTCTCGCGCGGCAGTGTAGATCGCGGTTTGCGACCGCGTCAATCGTCGAGAGCCAGGAATGCCGCCGATTCCCCGGCCTTGATGCGCCCCGGCAACACCAGCGCCGCCACCCCAAAGGGATGACGGCGCTCAGTGCAACGAAGAACTCCACATCAATGGGTGACGACGCCCGGTCTGCCATCCTCGGGCTTGGCGGGAAGCACCGGGGGCGCCTCGGCCTCCTCCGGCCAGACGATCGGCTCGGGCGGGCGCACCAGCGCATGCCGCAACAGCTCGTCGGAGGATGCGCAAGGGATGATGGTGAGACCGCGCTTGACGTTGTCCGGGATCTCGGCGAGATCCTTCTCGTTCTCTTTCGGGATCAGCACCGTCTTCAACCCGCCGCGCAAGGCGGCGAGCAGTTTTTCCTTGAGCCCGCCGATCGGCAGCAGGCGCCCGCGCAAGGTGATCTCGCCGGTCATGGCGAGGTCGCGGCGCACCGGGATGCCGGTCAACACCGACACGATCGACGTCATCATCGCGACGCCGGCCGACGGCCCGTCCTTGGGGGTGGCGCCCTCGGGCACGTGAACGTGGATGTCCTTCTTCTCGAAGACCGAGGGGTGGATGCCGAAGGCGTAGCTGCGCGATTTCACGTAGCTCTCCGCCGCCTGCACCGATTCCTTCATGACATCGCCGAGCTTGCCGGTCGAGGTGACCCTGCCCTTGCCGGGCAACGTCACCGCCTCGATCGACAGCAGCTCGCCGCCGACCTCGGTCCAGGCCAGACCGGTGGTGACGCCGACCAGATCGGTCTCCTCCACCTCGCCGTAGCGGAAGCGCCGGACGCCGGCGAACTTCTCGAGGTTGCGCCGCGACACCGTGATCTTCTTGAGCTTGCGCATCAAGATCTCTTTGATCGCCTTGCGCGTCAGGTTGGCAAGCTCGCGCTCGAGGTTGCGCACGCCGGCTTCGCGCGTGTAGTAGCGAATGACGTCGCGCAGCGCCTCGTCGGTGAGGTTCCACTCGGTCTTTTTCAGCCCATGCGCCTTGATCTGCTTGGGGATCAGATGGCGCTTGGCGATCTCGACCTTCTCGTCCTCGGTATAGCCAGGGAGACGGATGAGCTCCATGCGGTCCAGCAGCGGCTGCGGCATGCGCAGCGTGTTGGCCGTGGTGACGAACATCACATCCGACAGGTCGTAATCGACCTCGAGGTAGTGGTCGTTGAAAGTCGAATTCTGCTCGGGGTCGAGCACTTCCAGCAAGGCCGAGGACGGATCGCCGCGCCAGTCGGCGCCGAGCTTGTCGACCTCGTCGAGCAGGAAGAGCGGGTTCGACGACTTCGCCTTCTTCATGCCCTGGATGACCTTGCCGGGCATGGAGCCGATATAGGTCCGGCGATGGCCGCGGATCTCAGCCTCGTCGCGCACGCCGCCCAGCGACATGCGCACGAAGTTGCGGCCGGTGGCGCGGGCCACCGATTTGCCGAGCGAGGTCTTGCCGACGCCGGGCGGGCCGACGAGGCAGAGGATCGGTCCCTTCACTTTGCGCATGCGCTGCTGCACGGCGAGGTATTCGAGAATGCGCTCCTTGACCTTCTCCAGGCCGAAATGGTCGGCGTTCAACACCTTCTCGGCGCTCTTGATGTCGCGCTTGACCTTGGTGCGGTTCTGCCACGGAATCGACAGCAGCCAGTCGAGATAGTTGCGCACCACCGTCGCCTCGGCCGACATCGGGCTCATGCTGCGCAGCTTCTTCAGCTCGGCGACCGCCTTGTCCCGGGCCTCCTTGGAAAACTTTGTCTTGTTGATGCGATCCTCGAGCTCGGCCATCTCGTCGCGACCGTCCTCGCCTTCGCCGAGCTCCTTCTGGATCGCCTTCA
>DASZHJ010000257.1:0-9709 GCA_035938015.1 Allostellaceae bacterium | reverse complement strand
GCGCAAGCCGCTATTGAGCCGCACCCAGCCGGGACGATCGGCTCGAGTGGGCCGGTAGCCAGCGGCGCCCGATCAGCCCTTGCCGATCCGGCGCAGCAAGTCGGGCAGGATGCGAAGGTCGTAGCCGTCGCCGGCGGCGCGCATGACCAGCTGGTTCACGTCCTTGCCTTGGGCCGCTTGCGTGGCGGCCCACATGAGATAGCAGCGCGTGCCCGACCGGCAGTGCGCCAGGATGGGCTTCGGGCTGTTCTTGAGCGCGCGGGCGAAGGCATCCACGTCGGCGGCGGTGATCGCATCGGTGCGCACGGGCAGGTAGATATATTGCAGGCCGAGCTTCTCCGCTTGCGCGCGCGCATCGGCCGAGGAGAGCTGGCCCGGCTCCTCGCCGTCCGGGCGGTTGTTGATCAGTGTCTTCACGCCCTCCTTGGCGAGGTCGGCGATGTCGTTGGCCGTAACCTGCGGCGCTACGGCGAAGTCCTGCTCCACGACGGTCGCTTTCATGGCAACCTCCTTCTGGCGGCGCTCAATGCGCCTCTTCCCAATTCTGCGCCGCGCCGGTCTCGACCACCAGGGGCACCGAGAGGGCATGTGACGGCCCGACCGCGCCTTCCATCACCTCTTTCACCAGCGCCGCGACCTCATTGCTTTCTTTTGTGGGCACCTCGAAGACCAGCTCGTCGTGCACCTGAAGCAACATGCGCGCCTCGAGGCCGGCCTTGGCGAGCGCGGGCGGCACGCGTGCCATGGCGCGCTTGATGATGTCGGCGGCCGAGCCCTGGAGTGGCGCGTTGATCGCCTGACGCTCCGCGAACGTGCGGCGCGCGTGGTTCCCATCCTTGATGCCGGGGATCGTGCAGCGCCGGCCGAAGATCGTCTCGACATAGCCGAGCTCGCGGCAGAGCTGCTTCATCCGTTCCATGTAATCGCGGATGCCGGGGAAGCGCTCGAAATAGGCCTTTATGTAGGCGGCCGCCTCGGCCTGCGGCACCTGAAGCTGGCGGGCCAAGCCGAAAGCGCTGATGCCGTAGATGATGCCGAAATTGATCGCCTTGGCGCGCCGGCGCGTGACCGCATCCATCTTCTTCATGGGCACGCCGAACACCTCGCTCGCGGTCATGGCGTGGATGTCGTCGCCGCGCTGGAAGGCCGCCTTCAGCGCCTCCACGCCCGCGACATGCGCGGCAAGACGCAGCTCGATCTGGCTGTAGTCCGCCGACAGCAGGACGTGACCCGGCGCCGCCACGAAGGCGCGGCGGATCTTGCGGCCCTCCTCGGTGCGGACCGGAATGTTCTGCAGATTGGGATCGGTCGACGAGAGCCGTCCGGTAACGGCGCCCGTGAGCGAATAGCTGGTATGGATCCGCCCGGTTTCCGGATTGATCTGCTCGACCAGCGTGTCGGCATAGGTGCTCTTGAGCTTCTGCAGCTGCCGCCAATCGAGCACCCGCGCCGGGAGCGGATGCTCCAGCGCGAGCTCTTCCAGCACGCTCGCGTCGGTGCCGTAAGCGCCGGTCTTCATTTTCTTGCCGGGCGCCAGCTTGAGCTCGTCGAACAGCACCTCGCCCAGCTGCTTGGGCGAGCCTAGGTTGAACTCGTGCTTGGCGAGCTTGTAAATCTCGCGCTCGAGCTCGCCCATGCGCCCCGCGAAGTCCGTGGAAAGCTCACGGAGCCGCGCGCGGTCGACCAGGATGCCGGCGCGCTCCATCTCCGCCACCACCGGGACCAGCGGTCGCTCCACCGTTTCGTAGAAGCTCACCATGTGCTCGGCAATGAGGCGCGGCCGGAGCAAGCGGTGGATGCGCAGCGCATAGTCCGCCCGCTCGGCGGCGTAATCCCGGGCCCGATCGAGCGGCACCGTGGCGAAGCCGATCTGGCTCTTTCCGCTGCCGACGAGGTCTTTCAATTTGATGGTCTCATGGCCGAAGTGCAGGGGTGCGAGCTCGTCGAGGTCATGGCCGTGTCGGCCGCCTTCCAGCACGAAGGAGAGCAGCAGCGTGTCATCGATGGGCACCATGGCAATACCGTGGCGCTGGAGCACCTCCAGGGCGAACTTGGCGTTGTGACCGATTTTAAGCGTGCCCGAGTCTTCCAGCAGCGTCTTGAGGCGCTCGACGGCGCGATCACGCGGGATCTGCTTCAATGCGGATCCAGGCGCGTCGCCGAGGTCGAGGCCCTCGACCAGCGCGTGGTGGCCCAATGGGATATAGCAGGCGATGCCCGGCTCGATCGCGAGCGACACGCCCAAGAGCTCGGCGCGCATCGCATCGGACGATGCCGTTTCGACCCCAACCGCCACCGCGCCCTCGCCGAGAGCGCGGGCGATCCAGCGCTCGAGCGCAGGCAGATCCTGCACGAGCTCGTACGCCGCCTTGGCCGCCGCAAGGTTCTCGGGAACCGCCACCGCCATCGCGCCATTGGCGCCCGCCGGCGGCGCTGTGGGCGGCGCCGGGCGCGGGGCCGGAGACGCCGCGCCATTGCCCATCGCGGCCCTGAGCTGACCATCGAGACGGTTAAGCAGCGAGCGGAAATTCTGCTCTTGCAGGAACCGGCCGAGCTTCTGGCCGTCGAGCGGCTTGACCGCGAATTCCTCCAGCGGCATCGGCAGGGGAATATCGGCATCGAGCGTGACCAAGCGCTTGGAAATCCGCGCCTGCTCCGCGAACTCGATCAGGTTCTGCCGACGCTTCGGCTGCTTGATCTCCTCGGCGCGCTTGAGCAGGTTCTCGAGCGTGCCGTAGGTGCCGATGAGCTCGGCCGCCGTCTTCACGCCGATTCCGGGCACGCCCGGCACGTTGTCGACGCTGTCGCCGATCAACGCCTGCACCTCGATCACCTGCTCGGGCCCGACGCCGAATTTCTCGCGCACCTCGGCGGGGCCGATCGGCCTCTGCTTGATGGGATCGAACATCTCGATCTTGTCCGAGACCAGCTGCATCAGATCCTTGTCCGAGGACACGATGGTCACCGTGGCGCCCGCCTTGACCGCGGCCTTGGCATAGGCCGCGATCAGATCGTCCGCCTCGAAATCCTCCTGCTCGATGCGCGCGACGTTCATCGCGTCGGTCGCCTCGCGCACCAACGCGAATTGCGGCACGAGATCGTCGGGTGTCTCCGGGCGGTGCGCCTTGTAAGCCTCGTAGATACGGTTGCGAAAGGTGCGCTGCGATGCATCGAACACCACCGCGATGTGGTCGGCATCCGTCTCGCGCAGAAATTTCAACATGATGTTGGTGAAGCCGAGGACGGCGCCGACGGGCGTGCCGTCGGGGCGCGTCAGTGGCGGCAAGGCGTGGTAGGCGCGGAAGATGTATCCGGACCCGTCGACGAGGTAGACGTGCTTGAGCTTCGTCAAGGCTTCGGCGCGGCTTCCGGGCCGCCGGCGACGGGTCCCGCGGCAAGCGGTTGCCCGCGCTTCGACTCATGGACGAAGAGCCGCGAGCAGTAGGGGCACTCGATCTTCCCCTCCGCGGAAAGATTGAGATAGACCTTGGGATGACCGTCCACGCCACCACCGCCGTCGCAAGCGACGACGTCGGTTTTGACATAAACGATTTCGAAAGGCTGCATCGGGTCTGTTTCACCTTTAGGGAGAAGCTTGAGCGCGGCGGGCGCCGTTGACCCCGTCGGCGTGCGGATGATACCCATTGCCTCAGCACAATCAATGACGACATACCCCGCCCGACTGGCGTCGGCCCGCGAAGCGCCCACCGGTCCCATCAGCCCCGACCCGTCCAGGTCCGCGCAAGAAATCCAGCAGAGCGCGCCGGCCGGGAATTTCGCGGTCGAGGTGTGCGGTCTCACCAAGGTCTACCGCGGCAGCAACCGGCAACCCGACAAGCTCGCTCTCGACGCGGTCGACCTCGCGATACCCCGCGGCTCGATCTTCGGACTGCTCGGGCCCAACGGCGCCGGCAAGTCGACGCTGATCAACATCCTCGCGGGATTGGTGCTGAAGACCAGCGGCACGGTGGAGATCTGGGACATCGACATCGACGCGAACCCACGCCAAGCCCGGGCTGCCATCGGCGTGGTGGCGCAAGAGCTCAATATCGACGCCTTCTTCACGCCCCGTGAGCTTCTGGATCTGCAAGCCGGACTCTATGGCGTGCCGAAATCCGAGCGGCGCACCGCCGAGATCCTGGCGTCGCTGAACCTGAGCGCGCAGGCGGACGCCTATAGCCGCACGCTCTCCGGCGGCATGAAGCGGCGGCTGATGATCGGCAAAGCCATGGTGCACGCGCCGCCCATCCTCGTGCTCGACGAGCCTACGGCCGGCGTCGACGTCGAGCTTCGCCGCCAGCTCTGGGATCTCGTGCGCTCGCTCAATGCCGCAGGCACCACGATCCTGCTCACCACGCACTATCTCGAGGAGGCGGAGACGCTCTGCGACCGCGTCGCCATCATCGACCGGGGCTCGGTCGTCGCGTGCGACACGACCGCGGCGCTGGTCGGCCGCATCGACGCCAAGACGCTCTCGATCGCGCTCGCCGGGCCCGTAGTGGTATTGCCGCCGGCGCTCGTCGCGATGGGCTTGACGCTCGCGGCACCCGATCGGCTGGTTTATCACTACCGGCCCAGCGCCACCACGCTCGCACCGGTGTTCGCGGCGATCCAGGCTCATGGGTTCACCATTCGCGACGTCGAGAGCGAGGAAACCGACTTGGAGGCGATCTTCTTGCAGCTTACGGGGAGCCCGGGGCGCCGCGGCTCATGAGCACGCTCGTGCGCCTCGCAGCGATCCTCATCCTGGCGCTGGTCGCCGGGTGCGCCGCCCCCGACTCGGCCAACCCTCCTGCGCCAGCCGGCAGCGTCGCGCCGGCGATCACCGAGACCACCTTCCTCGCCGATGACGGCACGGCCCTGCCGATCAAATCCTGGCTGCCGGACGGCAAGCCCCGGGCGGTGATCCTGGCGCTTCACGGCTTCAACGACTACTCCAACGCGTTCAAGGAATCCGGCGAGGCGTGGGCGAAGCACGGCATCGCCAGCTTCGCCTACGATCAGCGCGGCTTCGGAGCGGCACCTCGGCACGGGCTCTGGGCGGGAGCGCCAAGGCTCGCGACGGATGCCACTGAAGCCACCACCGTCCTGCGCGCGCGCTATCCCGGTGTGCCGTTCTATATCCTCGGCGAGAGCATGGGCGGCGCGGTGGCAATCGTGGCCCAGACCGGATTCGAGGGCACGCCGCCGCCGAAGGCGGACGGTCTCATCCTGGAGGGGCCGGCCGTCTGGGGCCGCGACACCATGACGATACCGGAGCGGGTCGGCCTGTGGCTCGGCGATCGGATGCTGCCGGGCATGAAGGTCACGGGACGCGGGCTTGGCATCATGCCCTCCGACAATATCGAGATGCTGCGCGCCCTCGGCCGCGATCCCCTCGTGATCAAGGAGACGCGCGTCGACACCATCAAGGGGTTGGTCGATCTCATGGACGACGCGCTCGCGGCGGCGCCGCGCTTGCGCACGCCGATGCTGTTCCTCTACGGCGATCACGACGAGCTCATACCCCGCGATTCCACCCGCCGCTTCCTGGCGGCGCTGCCCGCCGATCAGCCGCGCCGCGTCGCCTTCTACCCTGCGGGCTATCACATGCTGCTGCGCGACCTCGAGGCGGATGTGGTGCGCCGCGACGTCGAGGCTTGGGTTGCCAACCCGGAGATCGCGCTACCCTCGGGCGCCGACCGCCATGCCGAGGAGACGCTGGCGGCGACCCACTGAGACGCCGGGCGAGCCTCACGCGGACTTGACGATCCCGCGCACCATCTCCGAGAAATCGCGCGCGAAGCGGCGCGGGTCCATGAGCGGACTGTCGACCAGGCGCGGCCGAAGGTCGCGGCGGACCTCGGCGAGGCGCGGGCGGTCGGCTGCCAGCTCGGCGGCGAGCCGGACATAGCCGTCCTCATCTTCGGCGACCAGATCGGCGAGCCCCGCATTGCTGAGATGGCTGAGCGAGTGCCGTCCGGCGAAGGTGCGGCCGGGTACCGTCACCACGGGCACGCCCATCCACATCGCCTCGAGCGTCGTGAGCCCACCGCTATAGGGCCGGCTGTCGAGGCCGATATCGACGTCGTTGTAGCGGTTGAGCAATTGCCAATGCGGCGTCGAACCCTCGATGGTGACGCGCTCGTCGGGGATGCCGGCCTCCGCGAGCCGCCGGCGCAGGCGCCCCGCCACCACGGGATCGTTGAGCTTCTTATAGGCGAGGATCAGCCGCGCACCCGGAACCGCGTGCAGCACGCGCGCCCAAGCGGCCACCGAGAGCGCGCCGGCCTTGCCGACGTTGTGGAACCCGCCGAACGTGACGTAGCCGTTGCGCTCGGCCGGTAACGGCCCGACGACCGGCGAATAGGGCGGCGGCTCGTAGCAGACGTAGCCGTTGGGCATGCGCAGGACGCGCTCGGTGTAGAAGCGCTCGTCCGACGCGGGGATCTGGAAGCGGTCTGCCAGGATGTAATCCATGGCGCTGACGCCGGTAGTGCCGACGTAGCCGGCCCAGGTCACCTGCACGGGCGCGCCGCGCCGGGCAAAAACGCGCAGCCGATTGCCCTTGGTGTGTCCCGCAAGATCGAACAGCACGTCAACGCCATCCGCTCTGATCGCCATCAGCAGACGGTCGTCGGAGAATGCCCGCACGTCGCGCCAGAGGTTCACGTGCCGCTTGATGTCGGCCGAGAGATCGTCAAGCCGCGGCGTGGTCGAGTAGACCAGCGTGGTGAACTGCCGCCGATCGAGGTTGCGCAGCAATCCGCACACGAAATATCCGACCGGTGCCCGACAGAGATCGGGCGAGACGAAACCCACCCGGATGGGCTCGCCGGGATTGCGCGGGCGGGGTGCCAGCACGGGTGCGGGCTTCGGCGAGTACCGCTCGTCCCAACCGCGGCTCAACTCCAGGAGCTTTTCCGGCGTCACCGCGGGCCGGTACTGCTCGTTCATGAGCCGGTTGCAGTAGGCCTGGGAATAGCCGGGATCCCTGCGGATCGCCTCCTCGTAGGCCTCGACGCTGGCGTCGGCATCGCCCTGCTCGATCTGGATCGCGCCCATGTTGTTCCAGATCGCCGCCACCGCGGGATTGCGCCGCAGCGCCGCCTGGAACTTTTCCTTCGCCTCCTCGAGCTGCTCGAGCTCGTAGTAGCAGACGCCGAGGTTGGAGAGCGCGTCGACGTTCTCGGGGTCGAGCTCGAGCGCCGTCTTGAACGATTCGAGCGCGCGCGGCACGCGGCTCAAGCTCATCTGGGCCCGGCCGAGCGCGATCCATGTATTCGGCCGCCGTTGATCGATGCCGAGCGTGTGGCGCAGCGAGTTGATCGCCTCCTCGTATCGCCCGAGCGCGATCAACACCACACCGAGGTGATCGTGATACTCGGCGACGCCGTTGTTGCTGGCGATCGCCTGCTGGATGAGCGAGAGCGCCTCCATGTGGCGCCCGCCCTGGTGCGCGGCCATGCCGAGCAAATGCAGAGCGTCGGGATTGCGCGGCTGGCGTGCCAGAATGAATTTGTAGAGTGCTTCGGCTTGACCGACCTCGCCGCGGCGGTGGTGCGCGAGCGCCGTGCCCAGCACTTCTTGGACGGTGGCCATGGCGGCTCTTATAGCCAATCGCAGCGACCCAAGACCATTGCCAATCCCGACCGTGTCGCTTAGTTCTGGCGCGCCATCATGAAGATCGCCTTCATCGACGCGATCAATTGGGACTATTCGCCGCTCACCCCGCTCGAGCGACCGCTGGGCGGCAGCCAATCCGCCGCGGTCTATCTCGCGCGCGAGCTGGCGGCGCGCGGTCATGGGGTGACGCTGTTCAACAATACCAGCACGCCCGGGCTCCATGCCGGCGTCGACTGCCCGGGCATGTCGGGCGGGATATCCGCGGATCGGCTCAACGGCTTCGATGCGGCTGTCGTGCTGAACAGCGCGACCGGGCAGCGCTTTCGCGAAGCCGGCGTTACCGTGCCGCTCCTTCTGTGGTCGCAGCACGCCGCGGACCAGGCGGCGGTGAAGCCGCTTGCGAGCCTGGAGGAGCGCGTGGCTTGGGATGGTTTTTTCCTGGTGAGCCAGTGGCAGGCCGACTCCTATGCCGCGACCTTCGGCATCCGGCCGGAGCGAATCACCATCCTGCGCAACGCGGCGGCACCCGCATTTCAGACGCTGGAACGCCGAAAGCCGCCGTTCTTCCGCACCGGCGCTCCGCCGATTCTCGCCTATACCAGCACGCCGTTCCGTGGGCTCGTGATCCTGCTGACGGCATTCCCGGCGATCCGCTCCGCGGTGCCCGATTGCCGGCTGCGCATCTACTCGAGTATGGGCGTCTACCAGGTGCCCGATGCCTCCGACGACTACCGCGTCCTCTACGATCTCGCGCGAGCCTTGCCGGGGTCCGAGTATGTAGGCTCGCTGCCGCAGACCGCGCTCGCCGAGGCCCTCGCGGACGCGGATATCCTGGCCTATCCGAACGTATTTCCGGAAACGTCCTGCATATCCGTCATGGAGGCGATGGCGGCGGGATGCCTGGTGGTGAGCACGAAGCTGGGTGCGCTCCCGGAAACCACCGCGGGCTTCGGCTTTCTGATGGACGCCTCGACCGAGGTCGTGGGCATGGCCCGCGAATTCACCAAGGTCCTGGTGACCCTCATACGCACGGCGCGCGAGAAGCCCGAGCAGTTCGAGGACAGCCTCCGGCGGCAGCGCGCCCACGCGCACGCCGCCTATGACTGGGTAACGCGCGCCGAGGACTGGGAGCAGGCGCTGCAGCGTTTGCCGCGGCACCCCTGACGACGGCTCCCGGCCTAGTGTCCCGCCCCTGAAATTCGTAAGGCGAATTCAAGGGATAAGCGGGCCACTAACTTATTGAACCTAGTGTGATTCAGATTCCGAAGTTCACTCGCGAACTTAGGAATCATCACACTAGCGCACCGCGACGATGACCTCGATCTCGACGGGGATGCCGCCCGGCAGCGAGCTCATGCCGACGGCCGAGCGCGCGTGACGTCCGCGCTCGCCGAACACCTCGACGAACAGATCGGAGCAGCCGTTGATCACTTTCGGATGATCCTCGAAATCGGGCGCGGCATTGACCATGCCGAGCACCTTGACGATATCCTCCACGCGATCGAGATCGCCGCCGAGCGCGTCCCTCATGGCCGCGATCAGGACCAGGCCGACCGACCGGGCGTGGCGATAGCCGTCCTCGATGACCATGCCCGCGCCGAGCTTTCCCTTGGGCATGACCCCGTCGGGGGAATGCGGCCCTTTGCCCGAGAGGTAGAGCAGATTGCCCACGCGCTTGGCGTGGACGTAGCTCCCCATGGGGTTGCCCACTTTCGGAAGCGTGATCTTCAATTCCTTGAGGCGTTGCTCGATGCTCATGGCTGTCCTCTTCTCGTTGGCGGCGATCGCGTGGGCGAGCATAACGGGGCGGCCTCGCGAAGGGGAGTGCGGGCGGTGCATGGGCGCTCTCCCTTGCGCGCGGGATGCGGCCCCGACTATGGTGGCCCCGGCTCAGGACCCGTAGCTCAGCTGGATAGAGCGCTGCCCTCCGAAGGCAGAGGTCGCACGTTCGAATCGTGTCGGGTCCGCCAATCACTCCAGTGGCTTAGCCAACGTGCCGGGATGGGCTAGACCCCGCCCAGCAAACACATAGCAAACGGCAAGCTAGGTTTAGACGGCCATCGGCGACCATCACCAGCCATCACTAGTTTAGTGATCCGCGACG
>DASZHJ010000256.1:0-7791 GCA_035938015.1 Allostellaceae bacterium | reverse complement strand
TTTTCCTGCTTCGTACTGATGGGAGACCGTTCATGACAGCAATGACCGGCGGCGAGGCGCTTGTCGAAATGCTGCGCCGTCACGGCGTCGACACTGTCTTTGCACTACCGGGCGTGCAGAACGACGCGCTGTTCGCGGCGCTCTACGACGCACGCAACGCAATCCGAGTCGTGCATACCCGGCACGAGCAGGCCGCGGCCTACATGGCCTACGGCTACGCGCGCGCGACCGGCCGCGTGGGAACCTACATCGTCGTGCCTGGACCAGGGTTCCTCAACACCTCCGCGGCGCTCTCCACCGCCTACGCCACCAGCACGCCGGTGCTGTGCATCGCCGGCCAGATCCCGCTCGCGATGATCGGGCGCGGGGTGGGATTGCTGCACGAGATCCCCGATCAGCTCGGCATCATGCAGCGGCTCACCAAGTGGGCCGCGCGCATCGAGCGCCCCGCTGACGCGCCGCATCTGGTGAGCGAAGCATTCTATCAATTGACCAGCGGCCGGCCGAGACCGGTCGCGCTCGAGGTGCCGCTCGACGTGCTCGCGGAGAAGGCGGAGGTTGCGATCACCGATCCGCTGCCGCCCGAGGCCCCGCCCGGGGCCGATCCCGCGGCGATCGGCAAGGCCGCCGAGCTTCTCGCCGGGGCGGCTCGACCGATGATCATCGCCGGCGGGGGCACCTTCGGCGCCGGGCCGGAGATCTTGCGCCTTGCGGAGCGTTTGCAGGCACCCGTGGTGAGCACCTATACGGGCAAAGGCGCGGTCGATTGGAAGCACTCCCTCACGATCAACCTCCCAACCGGCCATCGGCTCTGGCCGGACGTCGACGTCGTGCTGGCAATCGGCACCCGGATGCAGGCGCAATTGGTTAACTGGGGCGTCGACGACGCGCTCAAGGTCGTGCGGGTAGACATCGATCCGCTCGAGATCAGTCGTGTGCGCCGGCCGACGATCGGAATCGTCGGCGATGCGCGGGTCGCGGTAACGGCCCTGAGCGCCGCGCTCGCGAGTATGCCGCCCAGGCCGTCGCGCCAGGCGGAGATATCAGCGGTCAAGGCCACGGTCGCGGAGCAACTGAGGCAACTCTCGCCCCAGGTCGAGTTCGCCGCCGCCATTCGCGAGGCGATCCCGGAGGACGGAATCTACGTGGACGAGCTGACCCAGGTCGCCTATGTCGGCCGCGTGACCATGCCGTTCTCGCGGCCGCGCAGCTACATCGATTCGGGCTATCAGGGCACGCTCGGTTTCGGATTTCCGACCGCGCTCGGCGTTAAAGTGGCGTTTCCCGAAAGGCCCGTCGTCTCCGTCTCCGGCGATGGAGGGTTCATGTATGCGATGCCGGAGCTCGCCACGGCGGTGCTGCACGGCATCGCGGTGGTGGCGGTGGTCTTTACCGACAATGCATTCGGCAATGTGAAGCGCATTCAGCGCACCGACTATGGCGGCAAGGTGCTCGCGAGCGATCTGCATAACCCCGATTTCGCCAAACTCGCGGTCTTGTTCGGCGCAAGCGGCGCCCGCGCCACCACGCCTGCCGAGCTTACGGCCGAGATCCGCGCGGCCATCAAGCGCCCGGGCCCGACGCTGATCGAGGTGCCGGTCGGCGAAATGCCGGATCCTTGGAAACTCATCCATATGGGCCGCGCGCGCCCGAAGGCTCAAGGCGGCGCATAATGAGAAGGGCGCCCTGCCGGCCCAAGCCGAAGTCTCGGCAGCACCGGCAGGGCGCGATCCGGCGGTCGGGGCGCCGGATCGTTGCTGAGCTACTCCTCGACGACGATGGCGGCGTCCATATCCTCGTGCCCCTCGCCGCAGAAGATGTCGCAGTGGAAGAGAAATCGCCCCGCTTTGTCCGGCATGAACTTCACATGCGTCGTCTCGCCCGGGACGATCTGCGCTCTGAGACCGAGCCCCGGCACGTCGAAACCGTGCAGGCGGTCGAGGGTCGTGAGCTCGAGGTCGACCGGCATGCCCTTTTTGACCTTGATCTCGTCCGGCGTGAAATTGAAGCGCTGGGCGAGGATTTCCACCGTCTGCACGGGCGGTGCCTTGGGTGCCACCTCGGCGGCGGTCACGCAGCCGGCGACGGCTAGTGCCGTCGCCGTCAGCGCAGCCGCACGGCGTTTAGCGAGAGCCAGCATCAGCTCGTGCTCTTGGCAAGCGGATGCTCGGTCATGGACACCGTCATCTTCTTCGTCTCGGAATCGACGCTGCGCCAGCCCAGGCCCTTGAAAGGCTGAGCCGGATCCCAAGCGACCGGTCCCTTCTTCGGCTGAGAGTGCGGAGCGGGCAGCGGCCACATCAGTCCCATCGCGGCGTGATGGGCGATATGCCCGGTCATCTGGTGATGCTCCTGATGGATGTGCCCGTAGAAGACGACCACGTGCTCGTAGGGCATCAGCATGTCGATCGCCTGTTGGCCGTCGCGGGTCGCCCAGTCCCAATCGGCGGCGAGATCGAACAGGGGCCGATGCGTCAGCACGACGATCGGCTGCTTCTTGTCGAGCTGCGCCAGGTCGGCCTTGAGCCAATTGAGCTGCGCGTCTCCGAGCGCGGCGCCGGGGTCGGACACGTTGTCGAGGACGATGAAATGCACACCCTTGTGATCGAAGGTGTAGTGAGTCTCGCCGAAGAACTCCTTGAAGGCCGTGCCGTTGTCGGAGCTCGCGTCGTGCTCGCCCGCCAGGAAGCGCACCGTCTTCACCTTGAGCCCCTTGATCATGTCGCGCACCTCGGCCATCCGCTTCCGGCGTTCCTGGGGATCGTCGGTGGTCTGGGTGAGGTCGCCCGTGAACACCACGAAATCCGGCTGCTGCTTGAGGGCGTTCACCTCGGCGATCGCCTTGGGGAGCGTGTTCTTGGCCTCGGGGTTGACGGCGTCGTTCTTGAAGCCCCAATGGGTGTCGGAGAGCTGGACGAAGTAGAAGTCCTGTGCCGCCTCGCGGCCGGCGGCCCAGACGCGGCCGCCCTCGGTGTGGGCGAACAGGCCGGAGGCGAAGGCGACGCCGCCAAGCCCGGCTAAGCGATTGAAATTGCGTCGATTAATGCGCGTGCTCATGAAGGTCTCTCCCGATCGTTGGAGGTGGTGGTCGGGCCATAGACCCGGTCCGCACCCGGGTTATTCCCCAACGGTCCGATCAATTAATTGAGTTGCCGACGAGCCGGGCGCAGTCTCGGTGCGGCATCGGGAATAGACCCGCACCCCCCGCGGTCTTACCCCGGAGCAGGAAATGTCGGATTCCGGCCGTGGACCCTCAGATCAAGGCGAGACGCTTCGAGCAGACGATCATGCCGCACTTGGATGCCGCCTATAACCTGGCGCGCTGGCTGACGCGCAACGACAGCGACGCCCAGGACGTCGTGCAGGACGCCTCCCTGCGCGCCTTCAAGTATTTCGACAGCTTCCAGGGCGAGAACCCCTCGGCCTGGCTGCTCGCCATCGTGCGGAACACCTGCTTCACCTGGATGCGGCGAAACCGCCCGACCGAGGAAGTGGTGGGGAGCGAGTCCCTCGACGAGGACAACGCGGGCAATGCCGAGCCGCTGCTCGGCGGCGGCAGCCGCCAACTCGCGACCGACCCCGAGACGCTGCTCATCGAGGGGCGCGACCGCACGCAGGTCAACGAGCTGGTAGCGAAGCTGCCCGTCGAGTTCCGCGAGGTGATCGTGCTTCGGGAGATCGAGGACATGTCCTATCGCGAGATCGCCGACATCGTCGGCATTCCCATCGGTACCGTGATGTCGCGGCTGTCGCGCGCGCGCAAGCTGCTGCACGACGCCTGGTACCGACAGCAACCGAAAGAGTGACTGCCATGGACTGTGCGCACATCCGAAGTTTGGTGAGCCCCTATATCGACGGCGAGCTGGCCGCAGAGAAGGCGGCGGAGGTCGAGCGTCACCTGGAGAGCTGCGAAACCTGCCGAGCGCTGGTCGAGGGCGAGCGGCGGGTTAGCGTGGCCGTGCGCCACCATGGCGAGCGCTTCCTCGCCCCCGCGCATCTGAAAGCGCGGGTCCTCAGCGAGGTCGAGCGGCGGTCGCGCCGCTCCGCCTGGTCGGACTTCCGCATGCTCGGCGCGGGGTGGAACCCGGTGGCACTCGCCGCGTCGCTGCTGCTGACGGTGACGGTGAGCTCGGGCGCCACCATCGCCTATCTCGGCCGCGCGACGGGGGCCGACAAGGCGCCGCTGGTGCAGGAGGTTGTCTCGGGCCAGATCCGCTCGCTGATGGCGGAGCACCTCACGGACGTCGCCTCCTCCGACCAGCACACGGTGAAGCCGTGGTTCAATGGCAAACTGGACTTCTCGCCGCCGGTGATCGACCTCACCTCGGAAGGCTTTCCGTTGGTCGGCGGCCGGCTCGACTATCTCGACCACCGGCAAGTGGCGGCCTTGGTCTACCGGCATCGCCAGCACGTCATCAATCTCTTCATCTGGCCCGAGGAAGGCGAGGAGACGCCGCGATCGGAGTCCCAACAGGGCTACAACGTGCTCTACTTCAAACACGGCGGCATGGAGTACTGGGCTGTCTCCGACCTCAACCCGGCCGACCTCAAGGACTTTGTCGCGCGCCTCAAGACGGCGGTGGAAACGCCGGCCTAGGGCGACGGTGACAGCGAGCGCGCTGGTACCTACTATCCGTGGCGCTTTTCGGAACCAGTGGGAGCCGCCATGACCACTTTGACGCCACGGGACCTCGCCGCGCTGGCCGAGTTCGATACGCCCACCATCTGCAACGCGCTCGAGCTGGTGGCGCCGGAACGCCGCGCGCTCGGCTTCAACCGCCGGCCGCTGGTGTGTCCGTTCCCAAGCATGAAGCCCGTGGTAGCGTATGCGCGCACGGCGATGATTCGCTCGCGCGAGCCGCAGCAGCGCAACGCGGCAGACGCCCGCGCGCTGCGCTTGGCGTACTACGAGTATATCGGGCAAGCGCCCCTCCCCTGCCTTGCCGTGATCCAGGACATCGACGGACCCGATGCGGGGCTCGGCGCGTTCTGGGGCGAGGTGCAGACCAACGTGCACAAGGCGCTGGGCTGCGTCGGTACCGTCACCGACGGGTCCGTGCGCGACATCGATCAGATGGCGCCGGGTTTTTTCGTGCTCGCGGGATCGATCATGCCGTCCCACGCGCACGTCCACTTGGTCGAGTTCGGTGGCACGGTCAGCATCGCCGGCATGATCGTCTCCAGCAATGATCTCATCCATGCCGACCGGCATGGTGCGGTGGTGGTTCCTCACGCTGTTGTGACCCGCATCCGCGAGGCGGCAACGCTGATTGCACGGCGCGAAAAGGTGCTGCTGGACGCCGCCAAACAACCGGGTTTCGGCGTGGCCGAACTGCGTGATGCCTTCACGCGGATGGACGATATTCATTGATTTTCTGCCAGGATTCGGCCTTCCGAATCAAAACGAGGGGCGGCTTGTCAGGGTCAGGGCGCCCCGGTATGTTTCCACAGATCATACGGATATCGGGTTCGGCCAAGTCGGCCGATGCCCAAACAATGAGCAGCGGGCCAAGGAGTTCCAAGCAGCAACAAGAAGCCTAGAATTAAAAAAGCTCGGAACGAGCTCGCGCGGCAACGCGCATCTGCAAACATAGGGAGGCAGCGCTATGAGGAACTCAAGGGTCACGCGTCGTCGTTTCTTGAAGACGACAGCGGCAGCGGCAACCGCGACGATCGCGGCGCCCTATATGCGTACCGCCTATTCCGCGGGCAAGCTCACCATGGGCCTCTGGGACCACTGGGTTCCCGGCGCCAATGACACGATGAGCGCCATCGTCCAGGAATGGAGCGACAAGAACCACGTCGAGGTGCACATCGACTACATCACGTCGGTGGGTGACAAGGATCTGCTCACCGCGAGCGCCGAGGCCCAAGCGAAGACCGGCCATGACATCATGCAGCACCGCGCCTGGCAGATCGCGGTGCATCGTGCCGTGCTCGACCCCATGGACGACGTCATCAACGGATTGATCAAGGACCACGGACCGATCGCGCCGGTGACCGAGTATCTGGCCAAGCACGACGGCAAATGGATGGCCGTGCCCACCATCGTCGGCAGCCAGGTCAAGCCGGCCTGCTCGCGCCTCGACCTCTACAAGCAGCACTGCGACCTCGATCTCACCAAGATCTTCCCCGGCCCCGGCGTCGCGCGCGACCCGGCGCTGGTCGATAGCTGGAATTGGGATCTTTACCTGAAGACCGCCGAGCAGCTTTCCAAGGCCGGTTTCCCTGTCGGATGCACCATGGGCCAGACCAGCGACGCCATCGACATGGTGGGCGCGGTGTTCCACTCCTATGGCTCTGTCTTCGTCGACGAGAAGGACAACATCAAAGTCGACTCTGCGGAGACGCGCCAGGCGCTCGAGTTCCTGGTGAAGCTGATGCAGTGGAATGCGGCTGATACTTACGCCTGGGACGACGCCGGCAACAATCGCTGGCTGATCTCCGGCAAGGGCTCCAGCATCTTCAATCCGCCGAGCGCCTGGGCGGTCGCCAAGCGCGACAACATCAAGGTCGCCGAGCAGTGCTGGACACATGACGCGCCGCGCGGCCCCAAGGGTCGCTTCGTGCCCTATCTGCCGTTCTTCTACGGCGTGTGGAGCTTCGGCAGCAACAAGACGGCGGCGAAGGAGCTCGTGCACCACGTCGTGGACAAGCCACAGGCCAAGCGGCTGGTCGCCGCCTCGGTCGGCTACGACCTGCCGGCCTTCAAGAGCTATTACGATTTCGACACTTGGGAGAAGGTCGAGCCGCCGCTGGGCACGGTCTACAACTACCCGCCGCGCGGCGACGAGCAGAGCAGAATGACCGGCGCGCCGGCCCGGCCGGACGTGGCCGCCCAGATCTACAATCAGTCGATCCACACCGTCATGGTCGCCAAGGTCGCGCAAGGCAAAGAGAAGATCGACGACGTCATCAAGTGGGCGACGAAGGAGTGCGAAGGGTATCTGCGCACCTGAGCCCGCCGGCACGTTGAGCGACGTTTACGGAACCGATGCGGCGCCAGATGCATAGGCACTCGAGCGTCGCATCGCACGCCGTCGTACAATCGGGAGCGCAGACGCCATGGTAGACACCACACCCCGTGGGCTCGCGGCAGCTGCCGCAACGATGAACCGCGCTCCCACGCGCCGGAGCGGCGGAGCCAGTCTCCGCGTCCTCGCACGCCGGCGATCGACCACGGCATTTCTCTTCGCCCTGCCGCTTCTCGCGGTGGTCGGCGGGCTCATCGTCTATCCCGGCTTCTACGCGATCTACCTCTCGATGCTGAACAAGGCGCAGACCAAGTTCATCTGGTTCGGCAACTACACCTTCCTGTTCACCCGCGACAGTTTTTGGATGGTGGTCCAGCAGTCGGTGCTGTTCGCGGTCACCGCCGTGTTCTTCAAGGCGCTGATCGGCGTCATCACCGCCCACCTCGTCAACAACTTGCCCGCCAAAGGCCAGCGCAAATGGCGCGGCATGCTGCTGGTGCCCTGGGTCATCCCGCTCTCGCTCAGCACCTTGGGCTGGTGGTGGATGTTCGATCCCACCTACAGCGCCTTCAATTGGGCCTTCGCCCAGATCGGTGGACCACACATCCACTGGCTCAGCGAGCCCGCTTGGGCGCGCTTCTGCACGATCCTGGTAAACGTATGGTACGGCTCGCCGTTCTTCTTGATCATGTACCTGGCGGCGCTCAAGTCGGTGCCGGGTGAGCTTTACGAAGCAGCATCGATCGACGGCGCCAGCGCCTGGCAGAAGCTCATCCATGTCACGCTGCCGATGATGCGCAACATCATCTCGATCACC
>DASZHJ010000255.1:0-13142 GCA_035938015.1 Allostellaceae bacterium | reverse complement strand
TTGAAGCTGCTCTGCGACGCGGGCCTGCTCGACCGGTTCCGGGAGGGTGCCTACGCCTTCTATCGCTTGGCGCGCCGAGGTGCCGGTGCCGAGCTCGCCCGCGCGCTGCTGCGCCTGGTGCCCGAGGACGACCCGGTGGTGGCGCTCGACCACGAGCGCCTGGAGGCGCTGAAGCGCGAGCGCGCCGCCTCCGCCGCCGCGTTCTTCCGCGCGAATGCGCCGCAATGGGACAAGATCCGCTCGCTCTACGTGGCGGAGCCCGAGGTCGAGACGGCGCTCATCGCCTTGCTGCCGGCGGACGGCATCGGCGATTTTCTCGATGTCGGCACTGGCACCGGCCGAATGCTGGAATTGTTCGGCCCGCGGGTCGAGCACGCGGTCGGCGTCGATCTCTCCCGCGAGATGCTGGCGGTGGCGCGCGTCAATCTGGAGCGCGCGGGCTTGCGCAACTGCTCGCTGCGCCAGGGCGACATGTACCAGCTGCCGTTGCCGAGCGAGACCTTCGAGGCGGCGGTGTTCCATCAGGTGCTGCACTACGCCGAGGACCCGCGCCGCGCCTTGCATGAGGCGGCCCGCGTGCTGAAGCCGGGCGGGCGGCTCGCGATCGTCGATTTCGCGCCGCACGACGTGGAGGCGCTTCGGGCGGAGCAGGCGCACCGCCGCCTGGGCTTCGCGGACGAGGAGATGCTGCAGTGGTGCGAGGAGGCCGGCTTCGATCCCGGGCCGATCGCGCACTTGCCGGGCGAGCCGCTGACGGTGACGCTCTGGTCGGCCAGGCGCCGTCTGGCCGTTCCGCAGCAGCGCCGAGCGGTGGACGCGGTCGGCGATCTCGGCGAGCGGGTCTCGCCATGAGCTTGATCGCCCGCGAACACGGCCGGCGGGAGGCGTTGCTCGGCGCCGATCCCATGTGGCTCCAGGGCGCGCAGCGTCCGCTGGTGTCCTTCGAGTTCTTCCCGCCCAAGACCCCCGAGATGGAGGCGAGGCTCTGGCAGGCCGTGAAGCGCCTGGAGCCGCTAGCGCCGCGCTTCGTCTCCGTGACCTACGGCGCCGGCGGCTCGACCCGCGAGCGCACCCATGCGACCGTCGTGCGCATCCGCCGCGAGACGCCGCTCGAGCCCGCCGCGCACCTCACCTGCATTGGCGCGAGCCGCCAAGAGATCGACCGGGTGGCGGAGCATTATTGGGAAGCCGGCATTCGCCACGTCGTGGCGCTCCGCGGCGACCCGCCGATGGAGCGTGGGCGCTACAGCGCGCATCCCGGCGGTTACGCCTATGCCGCGGATCTGGTCGCCGGCTTGAAACGCGTGGCCGATTTCGAGGTAACCGTGGCGGCTTTCCCCGAGACGCATCCGGAAGCACCCAGCGCCGAGGTCGACCTCGACAATCTCAAGCGCAAGATCGACGCCGGCGCCGCCCGCGCGATCACGCAATTCTTCTTCGACACGGCGGTCTATCTCCGTTTCGTCGAGCGCGCGCGGGCACGCGGGATCACGGTGCCGATCGTGCCGGGCATATTGCCCGTCACCAACGTGGCGCAGACCCGCAAATTCGCGGCGCAATGCGGCGCCACCCTGCCGGCCTGGATGGGCGGACTCTTCCAGGGGCTGGACGACGACCCCGAGACGCGGCGGCTGGTGGCAGCCTCGATCGCCATCGAGCAGTGCCGCATCCTGCAGGCGGAGGGGGTCGGCGAGTTTCATTTCTATACGCTGAACCGCGCCGATCTCGCGGTCGCGATCTGTCACATGCTGGGCGTTCGGGCACGGGTCCCGGCGGCAGTGGGCGCAAACCGGGAATAGGGTAGGACGGCACTTGGCTCATCTTCTCGATTATCTCAAGGACCGAGTCCTCTTGTGCGACGGCGCGATGGGTACGGAGATCCAGGCCCGCGCGCTTCACGTCGATCGCGATTTCTGGGGCCACGAGAACTGCTCGGAGATCCTGAACGAGAGCCGGCCGGACCTGGTGCGCGAGATCTATCGGGGCTACTTCCGCGCCGGATCGGATGCGATTCAAACCAACACCTTCGGCGGCTCGCCGGTGACCTTGGGCGAGTTCGGATTGCAGGACCGAGCCTTCGACCTCAACAAGCGTGCCGTTGAGCTGGCGCGGGAGGTGCGCGAGGAGTTTGCCGGCGACGGTCGGACGCGCTTCATCATCGGCTCGGTCGGGCCGGGGACGCGACTTCCGACCTTGGGTCATGTCGACTACCAGGTTCTCGAGGACGCGCTCACGATCCAAGCCGCGGGCCTGATCGCCGGCGGCGCGGAGGCGATCATGATCGAGACCTGCCAGGACCCGCTTCAGTTGAAAGCCGCGGTGAACGGCGCCAAACGCGCGCGCGCCAAGGCTGGAACAGAAACGCCGATCCTCGTGCAGGTGACCGTCGAGACCACCGGCACGTTGCTGGTGGGCGCGGACATCGCGGCGGCGGCGACCGTCGTCGACGCGCTCGCGGTGCCGCTCGTCGGCATCAACTGCGCGACCGGCCCGCAGGAAATGGCCGAGCATGTGAAATGGCTGGGCGAGAGCTGGCAGGGGCTGATCTCGGTGCAGCCGAATGCGGGCCTTCCCGAGCTGGTCGACGGCAAGGCGCACTACCCGCTCTCGCCGCAAGAGCTCGCGCAGTGGCAGGAGCGGTTCATCCTCGAGGACGGCGTCAACCTGATCGGCGGCTGCTGCGGCACCACGCCCGCGCATATCGCGGCGCTCGATCAGGTGCTGAAGCGGTTAGGCGCCGCAGGCAGGCGGCCGACGCCGACCGAGCGCAAGCGCTATTGGGTGCCGTCGCTCGCCTCGCTCTATCAGCCGGTCTCATTGCGCCAGGAGAACGCCTACCTCTCGATCGGCGAGCGCTGCAATGCCAACGGCTCCAGGCAGTTTCGCGAGCGCCAGGAGAACGGCGACTGGGACGGCTGCGTCGAGATGGCGCGTGAGCAGGTGAAGGAGGGCTCGAACGCCCTCGACCTCTGCACCGCGTTCGTCGGCCGCAATGAGATCGCGGACATGACCGAGGCGGTGCGGCGTATGCGCGGCAGCGTGACGGCGCCGCTGGTCATCGACTCGACCGAGCTCGGCGTGCTCGAGACGGCGCTCAAGCTCTATGGCGGCAAGGCCGTCATCAACTCGATCAACTTCGAGGACGGCGAGGCTCCGGCGGAGAAGCGCATGGAGCTCGCTCGCCGGTTCGGCGCCGCGGTGATCGCGCTCACCATCGACGAGCAGGGCATGGCCAAAGAGGCCGAGCACAAAGTCACACTCGCCAAGCGCCTGCGCGACTTCGCTTGCGGCCGGTTCGGGCTGTCGGAATCCGATCTCATCATCGATCCCCTGACTTTCACCATCTGCACCGGCAACGACGACGATCGCAAGCTCGGTCTCCACACGCTCGATGCGATCGAGCGCATCTCGGCGGAGCTGCCGGACTGCCAGATCGTGCTGGGCCTCTCGAATATTTCCTTCGGTCTCAATCCGCCGGCCCGGCACGTCCTGAACTCGGTGTTCCTGGATCACGCCCTGAAGCGTGGGCTCACAGCCGCGATCGTTCACGTCTCTCGGATCGTGCCGTTCCACAAGATCCCGGAAGCCGAGGCGAGGATCGCCGAGGACTTGATCTTCGATCGGCGGCGACCCGGCTACGATCCTCTCCAGGCCTATATCGCGCTCTTCGAGAACCGTCAGACCGCGAAAGCCGCGAAAAAGGAGCGACCCGCGGCGGTGGAGGAACGCTTGAAGCAGCGCATCGTCGATGGCGATCGGCTGGGCCTCGACGACGATCTGAAGCTCGCGCTTCAAAGCCATGCCGCGCTCGACATCATCAATGTCTTCTTGCTGGATGGCATGAAGGTGGTGGGCGAGCTGTTCGGCGCGGGCAAGATGCAGCTCCCCTTCGTGCTGCAGTCGGCCGAGACCATGAAGCAGGCGGTGGCCTATCTCGAGCCGCACATGGAGCGTGTCGAGGGTCAACAGAAAGGCACGGTGGTGCTCGCGACGGTGAAGGGCGACGTGCACGACATCGGCAAGAATCTCGTCGACATTATCCTCACCAACAACGGCTATCGCGTGGTCAACCTCGGCATCAAGCAGCCGATCGCGGCGATCCTCGAGGCCGCCGAGCAGCACAAGGCCAATGTCGTCGGCATGTCCGGCCTCTTGGTCAAGTCGACTGTGGTCATGCGCGAGAACCTCGAGGAGATGTCGCGCCGCGGCTTCTCGGTGCCGGTGATGCTGGGCGGCGCCGCGCTGACGCGCCGCTACGTGGAGGAGGATTGCGTCAAGGCCTACGCCTGCGGCCGCGTTGCTTACGCCGGTGACGCCTTCGACGGCCTCCATCTCATGGACAAGGTAATGACTGGGGGCTTCGATCGCCATATCGCCGAGCTCAAGGCCAAGGCGGAGAACAAGCCGGTCAACGAGAAGCGCAAGCTTGGCCGAGCCGCCGATGCGAAGGTGATGCGGCCGGTGGATCTCGAGGAAATCCGGCTTCGGCGAACGGAGCTGACGCACGATCTCGCGGTGCCCACGCCCCCCTTCTGGGGACCGCGCACCATTGCACGCGTGCCGGTGAAGGCGCTGGTGCCTTTCCTCAACGAGCGCATGCTCTACCAATTCCACTGGGGCTACCGAAAACAGGGCCGCAGCCTCGACGAGTTCAAGGCGTGGGCGCATCAGGAACTCCGCCCGATCCTGCAGCGCATGGTCGACACCGTGATCCAACAGGACATCATGGTGCCGCAGGCGGTCTACGGCTATTGGAAGTGCGCGGCCACCGGCACCGATGTGATCCTCTCTGCCGCGGATGGCACGACCGAGCTGGTGCGCTTCACCTTCCCGCGCCAGAACAAGGACGGCGGGCTCTGCATCGCCGATTTCTTCCGCGACGTGACCGACAGGGAGCGCGACGTCATCGGGCTCCAGGTCGTCACCGTCGGCCATCGCGCCACCGAAGTGGCGCAGGAATGGTTCCGCGAGGATCGCTATCAGGACTATCTCTACCTCCATGGCCTCTCGGTGGAGATGGCGGAGGCCATGGCGGAGTACGTGCACAAGCGAATCCGAGCCGAGCTCGGCTTCGCCGGCGAGGAGGCGCGGGAGCTTGAGGCCATGCTGAGCCAGGGCTACCGCGGCAGCCGCTACTCTTTCGGCTACCCCGCTTGCCCCAATCTCGGCGATCAGCGGCCGCTGTTGAAGCTGTTGGGTGCCGATGCGATCGGCGTGGCGCTCACCGAGGAGGACCAGCTCGATCCCGAGCAATCCACGTCGGCGATCGTGGTGACGCACCCCCAGGCGAAGTATTTCTCGGTGTAGAGCTACGCCGTCTCCGGCCGGAACCACGCCGGCGACGGACCCGTAATGACCTCGATCTCGGGGATGAAGCTGCGGTCGAGCGCTGCGACGAGCGCCGCGAGGTTGTCGACGATCCTGCCCCAGCGCTCGGGGCTGCCGATCGGGAATTGGCCGACCCGGTCGCGGCCGTGGACGAGGCCGCGGCCCGCGCTCCGCGAGACCGGCAGGCCCAGCGTCGCCTTGAAGCTTCTCCCGTCCGTGACGCCGATCACCTGCAGGCTCGCCGTTACAGCACTGAACCAGGTACCGACGTCGATGTGGAGCTGCACGGTAAGGCTGCCGGGCGTGCGGCGCTGCAGCCTGAAGGTACCGCTCTCTCCCCGGCAGTCGTAGCCCATCGGCGCGAAGGCGCGGACGAGATCGGGCTTCTTCGGTCCGGTGGCCGGCATGCCCGCGCCCGTCACTTCGGGGTTCCTGGTAGTCTCATCTTGCTGCGGCAGATCGTGTGGCAGCATTTCGAGGAGCTCCGTGATCTTGTCGCGATAGGCCTGCACCACCGCTTGGATGGCCTCGGCCGTCTGCTTTGCCACGACACCAACAGGCACGATCAGCTCCGGTGTCGTGCCGGCTGGTGGGAGCACCAGGGGAATCTGGACAGTCTTGCGCGCCTTGCCGCAGGCGGCGAGCACCGTGGCCACGTTCTCCGGCGGTGCGGGCAGCTTCTTCGCGCCGGGATCCGCCTCGACGACGCGCATCGCCGAGAGCGATCGCTGGCGGCCGTTCACCCACCAGGAATCCTGCACACTGATGCCACCGGTAATAGGCGCCCCCGTAGCGATATCGACGCCCGCGCTTATGAGCATCCCGAGCGTACGGGGGTCGGGAACCGTCGGCAGCGGCGCTCCTTCGGAGAATCCGGCAGCGGAGAAGTGAAGGCCGATGCCACGAAACGGGAATGATCTCGGAACGCCCTGCGTGATCTCCTTGAGAAATGCAAAATCTACGGGCTCGATCACGCCCGATGGCGTGAGGTTCGTCAGGATGCGCGTCTTGACGCCGCGCCCGGTGCCCGGGCCGATGTCGTGCGCGAACTTCCCGAGCTCGGGCCAACGCTTCAGCACGCGCTCGATGCTCGACACCGGCTTGGTTCCCATCGCTGTCTGAGCGACGGTTATATCGGGGCTCGCCGGCGGATCGGAGAACGTGAAACGGACAGTGGGCTCGGCGAAGCCGGCCGCCAGGAAGCCCATATGCACCCGCCCCGCCATGTCGGCGAGCGGCTCCTTCCGGCTCGCGGCGAAGGTGGTGAACATCGCAACCAGCATGGCAGCCGCTCCGAATTGCGACAAATCCTCGAGGCCCCTTTGGGCCGCGGGCGCGCGATTGAGCCTCCGCGTGGGTTAAAGAGACGCTAAGCTCGGCCCTGCAGCTCGCGCCGCACGATCGCCGAGCCATCCGCGAGGGCCTTGAGCTTGCCGAAGGCGGTGGCGCGCGGCAGGTACTTCATGCCGCAATCGGGCGCCGGGATGATCCGCTCGGGCGGCGCGAATTTGAGCGCGCCGCGAATCCGCGCCGCGACGGCCTCGGCGCTCTCGACCGCGGGATCGCCGAGATCCAGCACGCCCAGCATCACCGTCTTGGGCGCGAGATCCCCGAGGATGCCGAGGTCGAGCTTCGGCTGCGCCGCCTCGATCGAGATCTGGTCGGCGCGGGTTTGCGCGAGCTCGGGCAAGAACGAATAGCCGCTGGGCTTGCCGTGCACGATATAGGCGTAGCCGAAGCAGAGGTGCACCACCGTGGGGCCCGGCACGCCCTCGAGCGCACGATTGATCGCGGCGATGGCATAGTCGCGTGCCTTGTCCGGCTGTGCCTGCAGATAAGGCTCATCGAGCTGGATCACATCGGCGCCGGCTGCCTTCAGGTCCTTAGCCTCGGCGTTCACGGCTTCGGCATAGGCCATCGCGAGCGCGGCCTCGTCCCGGTAGTGCTCGTCCTTGGCCTGCTGCGCCATGGTGAAAGGCCCCGGGAGCGTGATCTTGATGCGCCGGTCGGTGTTGCGGCGCAAGAACTCGACGTCGCGCACCTCGATGGCGTGACGCCGGCGGATCGGACCCACGACGCGCGGCACCAACTGGCGCTTGCCGCTGCGCGTCAGCGCCTCGCCTGGGTGGTCGATGTCGATGCCGTCGAGCGCCGTCGCAAAGCGGTTGGAATAGCTCTCGCGGCGCATCTCGCCGTCGCTTACGATATCGATGCCGGCGCGCTCCATCTCGCGGATCGCCAGGAGGGTGGCGTCGTCCTGTGCCTGCTCGAGCAGAGGCTGCGGCACGCGCCAGAGCGTTTCCAATCGGATGCGCGGTGGCGCCTGGGTCCCGAGCGCGCCGCGGTCGATGAGCCAATCCGGCTGTGGGTAGCTGCCGACCACCGTCGTGAATAGGAGAGTGCTGGGCATCGACGTTATGCTCCGCTAATGACCGCGCCGTCCGCTGGCGCGGCGCGGAGGAATGTGGCAAGTCTAACGCATGGCGTCCCGATGGCGCCCCGAGAAAATCCAAGGAGGAAACACCATGAGGTCACATCGGTCGCAGCTCGCCATCGGTCGCAGCGGGCTTTGGGGTGCGCTCGCGGCGAGCGCTTTGTTGCTGCTCGGTACCGCCGGGTTGGCCCGCGCCGATGATCTTCCCACGGTCAAGATCGCCGTGGGTGGCGGCAGCTGCCTCTGCTACCTCCCGACCATGCTGGCGGAGGAACTCGGCAACTACAAGAAGGCGGGCGTCCAAGTGGAGCTCGCGGATTTCAAAGGAGGCTCCCAGGCGTTGACGGCGGTGCTGGGTGGCAGCTCCGACGTGGTTTCCGGGTTCTACGATCACACGGTGGAGCTGCAAGCCAAGGGCAAGTTCCTGGAATCGATCGTGGTGTTCGACCGCTTCCCCGGTCTGGTGCTCATGGTGTCGCCCGGTAATTCCTCCACCATCACGTCCCTGAAGGACCTCGCGGGCAAGAAGGTGGGCGTCAGCGCGCCTGGCTCGTCGACCGACTTCTTCCTGAAATATCTGCTGCGGAAGAGCGGCGAGGATCCCTCGAAGACCTCGGTGGTCGGTATCGGCAACGGCGCCACCTCGGTCGCCGCCATGGAGCAGAACCAAGTCGACGCCGGCGTGCTGGTCGAGCCGGTGCCGACCGTCCTGCAGATGAAGCATCCCGAAATCCGCATACTCAGCGACACCCGTAGCGAGAAGGACACCCTCGCGGTGCTCGGCGGCGCGTATCCCGCGGGCGCGCTCTACACCCAGACCGCCTGGGTCGAGAAGCATCCCAGGGAATCCCAGGCGCTCGCGGAGGCGATCGTGATGACGCTGCAGTTTATCCACCAGCACACGCCCGAGGAGATCATGGCGAAGATGCCGGACAATCTCGTTGGCAGCGACAAGGCGCTGTATTTGGCGGCACTCAAGAATACGATGCCGCAGTACTCGATCGACGGGAAGATGGACCCTAAGGGCGCGGAGGCGGTGCTGAATGTGTTCGCGGGCTCGGATCCCGAGATCGCCAATGCTAAGATTGACGTGACCAAGACCTACGATAACAAGTTCGCGGAAGCCGCGGACAAGAAGCTCGGGTTGATGAACTAGAGGCGCCGTTCAGGCTGGCGCTCCTCATCCCGGCGTCTCGAAATCGGGGTGAGGGGCCGCAAGCGCCATGAGCACACCCGCCGTTGTCTTCGAAGGCGTGACCGTGCGCTTCCGCACGCCGGGCGGCGAGGTGCACACGGTGCTGCGCGACATCTCGCTGGATGTTGTCGAAAGCACCTTCGTCGCGATCGTCGGGCCCTCCGGCTGCGGCAAGTCGACCCTGCTCAATGTGGCGGCGGGGCTGCTGATGCCGCCGGAGGGGAGGGCCCGCGTCTTCGGCGAGGCGATCCAGGGCATCAATCGCTACGCGACATACCTCTTCCAGCAGGACGCGCTGCTGCCCTGGCGCACCGTGCTCGACAACGTGATGCTGGGGTTGGTGTTCCGGAACGTGCCAACGGCGGAGGCTGCGGCGCAGGCGCACCGTTTCATCGAGCGCGTGGGGCTCAGGGGATTCGAGGATCGCTTCCCACATCAACTCTCCGGCGGCATGCGCAAGCGCGTCGCGGTGGCGCAGAGCTGGATCGTCGATCCGCGCATCCTGCTCATGGACGAGCCGTTCGGCGCTCTCGACGTGCAGACCCGACAGATCATGGAGAACGAGCTGCTCGATCTCTGGCAGGAGAGTCGGCAGACGGTGCTGTTCATCACGCACGATCTCGAGGAGGCCATCGCGCTCGCCGACCGCGTGGTGGTGATATCCGCGGGTCCGGCCGCGCGCATCAAGGGCGACTACGAGGTATCGCTGCCGCGCCCCCGGGACGTCGCGGAGATCCGGCTCAATCCCGAGTTCATGCAGCTCTACAAGCGCATCTGGTCCGATTTGCGCGACGAGGTGCGGCAGTCCTACGCGGCGGGCAACCGATGAGCGCCGGCAAGAGCAGCCCCGAGCGCGTCGCCACCACCGGCAGACAGCCGCTGAACCGACTCTACGTATTGACCCTGCAGATCGGCGTTTTCGTCGCGCTGATGTCGGCGTGGGAGTTCGCGGTCGCGACCGGCGAACTCGACCCGTTCTTCTTCAGCCGTCCCTCCGCGATCGCCATGCAGATGGTGAAGTGGATCGTCTCCGGCTTCATTTGGCCGCACCTCGCGACCACCCTCACCGAAGCGCTGCTCGCCTTCGTGATCGGGACCGTGTTCGGCGTTGCCTGCGGCTTGGCGCTCGCGCGCGTCGAGTTGCTCGCGCGCGTCTTCGATCCCTACATCCGTATCCTTAACGCCCTGCCGCGGGTGATCCTCGGACCGATCTTCATCCTGTGGTTCGGCCTCGGCATCGCCTCCAAGGTAGCGCTGGCGGTGACCCTGGTGTTCTTCATCGTGTTCTTCAACACGTTCCAGGGCATCCGCGAAGTGAATCCGGTCGTGCGCGACAACGCGCGCATGCTGCAGGCGAGCGAGCAACAGCTGCTCCGCTACGTCTACCTGCCCTCGGCCATGGCCTGGATCTTCTCGAGCCTCCACACCAGCATCGGCTTCGCGCTGGTGGGCGCGGTGGTCGGCGAGTATCTCGGCTCCGCCCGCGGCATCGGCTATGTCGTGGCGCAGGCCGAGGGCGTGTTCGATACCACCGGCGTCTTCGCGGGCCTGATCCTGACCTCCGCCGTGGTGTTGCTCATCGACCTCGGCATCAATCGCCTGGAGCGGTACCTGCTGCGCTGGCGGCCGGAAAACTAAGCGAACTCCTCGGCGAAGTGGCAGGCGACGGCGCGGTCGCCGACCCTGCGGAGCACCGGCCGCTCGGCCTGGCAACGCTCGCGGGCGAAGGGGCAGCGCGTGTGGAAGGCGCAACCCGCGGGCGGGTCGAGCGGCGAGGGGAGCTCGCCCTTCAGCACCATGCGCTCGCGCTTCTTCTCGACACTGGGCGTGCTCGCGAGCAGCGCTCGGGTATAGGGATGCAGCGGCTTGCGGAAGATCGAATCCTTGGGTCCCTGCTCCACGGGCCGGCCCAAATACATCACCATGACGTCGTCGGACACATGGTGCACGACGCCGAGGTCGTGGGAGATGAAGAGGTAGGAGAGCTCGAACTCGACCTGCAGCTCGCGCAGCAGGTTGAGCACCTGCGCCTGAATCGAAACGTCGAGCGCCGATACCGGCTCGTCCGCCACCACCAGCTTCGGGCGACGCATGAGCGCGCGCGCGATGGCGATGCGCTGACGCTGGCCGCCCGAGAACATGTGGGGATACCGTTCGTAATGCTCGGGTCTCAGGCCGACCTTCGCCATCATCTCGCGCACTTGCTCGTGCCGCTCTTGCTTGGCGAGGCTGGTGTTGATCACCAGCGGCTCTTCCAAGATGGAGCCGATCTTCTTGCGCGGGTTGAGCGAGCCGTAGGGGTTCTGGAACACGATCTGCACGGCCCGGCGGAGCGGAGTGCGGTCAGCCGGCGCAGGTTTCACGGCGTCGAGTCCGATCAGGCTCAGCTGACCGGCGGTCGGCGGCTCGATCAAAGTGACGAGCCGCGCCAAGGTCGACTTGCCGCAACCGGACTCACCCACCACCGCCAGCGTGCGCCCGGGCTCGATGCTGAAGGAAACGCCGTCTACGGCCTTCAGCACCGCGGGTGGCACGAACATGCCGCGACGGACGCTGTAGTGCCGCGTAAGGTCGCGCGCCTCGGCGACGGCGCTCACTCCGCGGCCCCGGCCTGGGCTGGCGCATCGATCGGATAGTGGCAGCGGACTTGTGCGCCGTTGATCCGATCGAGCTGCGGCTCCTCCGCGCGGCAGCGCCCGTCGGCGTAGCGGCAGCGCGGATTGAAGAGGCAGCCCGTCGGCCTGTCGTGCAGGCCGGGGACCACGCCGGGGATGGTGGGCAAGCGGTTGTGGCCGATCGCGCGCTCCGGCAAGGCCGAGAGGAGCGCTGCGGTGTAGGGATGACGCGGCGCCGAGAAGAGCTTTGCCGCCGGCTGCTCCTCCACCACCTGGCCCGCATACATCACCATCACGCGCTGCGCCGTCTCCGCCACCACGCCCATGTTGTGGGTGATCAGGATCAGGGCCATGCCGCGCTCGCGCTGGAGCGACAGCAGGAGATCGAGGATCTGTGCCTGGATGGTGACGTCGAGCGCGGTCGTGGGCTCGTCCGCGATCAGCAAGCGCGGATTGCAGGCGATCGCCATCGCGATCATCACGCGCTGGTTCATGCCGCCCGAGAGCTGATGCGGAAACGCGTTGAGGCGGCCTTCTGGCGCGGGGATGCCGACTTGCTCCAGGAGCTCGATGGTGCGCTTGCGGCGCGCCGCGCGGTCGAGCCCCAAATGAACCTTGAGGGTCTCGCCGAGCTGAAATCCGATGGTGAAGCACGGATTGAGACTGCTGGTCGGCTCCTGGAACACCATCGCGACGTCCTTGCCGGCGATGCGGCGCCGCTCGCGGTCGGTGAGGCGCAAGAGGCTCTGGCCGGCGAAGCTGAGGCGCTCCGCGCGGACCTCGCCGGGATAGGCCACGAGACCCATCATCGCCAGCATGGTGACGCTCTTGCCCGAGCCGGACTCGCCGACGATGCCCAGCACCTCGCCTTCCTCGAGCGTGAGCGAGACGCGGTCGACGGCCTTGAGCCGGCCCGCGGTGGTCGGGAAATCGACCGAGAGATTGTCGATTTCAAGGAGGGACATTATCGCTTCAGCTTGGGATCGAGCGCGTCGCGCAACCCGTCCCCCATCAGGTTGAAGGCCATCACGGTGACCAGGATCGCAAGGCCCGGGAACGTCACCACCCACCAGGCGCGCTGCATGAATTCGCGGGTATCGGCCAGCATGGTGCCCCATTCCGGCGTCGGCGGCTGGGCGCCCAGGCCGAGGAAGCCCAGTGCCGCCGCGTCGATGATCGCGGTCGAAAAGCCGAGCGTTGCCTGCACGATCAGCGGTGCCAGGCAGTTCGGCAGGACCGTCAGGAACATGAGCCGCAGGATAGAGGCGCCGTTCGTCCTCGAGGCCGTCACATATTCCTTGGAGAGCTCGGTCAGCACGGCGGCGCGCGTGATGCGCACGTACTGCGGGAGGGCCACGATCGAGACCGCCAGCATCGCGTTGGTAAGGCCGGGGCCGAGGATCGCCACGATGACGATGGCGAGCAACAGGCTCGGCATGGTCAACATGATGTCCATGAGCCGCATGATCATGATCTCGACCACCCCTCGCGCGAAGCCCGCGATCAGCCCAAGCCAGATGCCGGCGGCGAGCGAGATCGAGACCACCATCGAGCCGATCAGCAGCGAGAA
>DASZHJ010000254.1:0-8200 GCA_035938015.1 Allostellaceae bacterium | reverse complement strand
AGGAGCCCACGAAGGTCGTGCCGGGCCGGCGATAGATCGCCATGGGCGTGTCGACCTGCTCGATGCGGCCGTTGTGCATGAGCGCGATGCGATCGGCAAGGCCCATGGCCTCGGTCTGGTCGTGCGTCACGTAGATCGTGGTGGTGCCGGCCTCGCGCAGCACGGCTTTGAGCTCGGCCCGCATCTCCAGGCGCAGCAGCGCATCGAGGTTCGAGAGAGGCTCATCCATCAGCAGCACCGGCGGCTCGACCGCAAGCGCGCGCGCCACCGCCACGCGCTGGCGCTGGCCGCCCGAGAGCTTCGCGGGATAGCGGTCGAGATAGCCCTCGATGTGCAAGAGCTCCGCCGCGCGCCGGACCCGGCTGCGGACACGCTCGGCATCGGCGCGCTGGGTCCTGAGGCCGAAGGCGATGTTCTCGAACACGGTCATGTGCGGAAAGACCGCGTAGTTCTGGAACACCATGGCGAGGCCGCGCTGGCGCACGGGAATGTCGGAAACGTCGCGGCCGCTGATCACGATGCGGCCCGAGCTCCGCGTCTCCAGCCCCGCGATGATCCGCAACAGCGTGGTCTTGCCGCAGCCGGAGGGTCCCAGCAGCGCCACGAACTCGCCATCGGCGATCTCGAGCACGACCTCATCGAGGGCGCGGACGGCGCCGAAGGACTTTGCGATCCGGTCGATGCGAATGTCGGCCATGATGGCCTCCCGAGGTCAGCGGTTGGCGATGCCCCACATCGCGAAGAGATAGCGACGCACGGCGAAGATGAAGGCGACCGACGGCACGATCAGCAGCAAGCCGCCGGCCAGGCGGAAGTGCACCGGCGATTCCGAGAGCACCGTGAGCAGATAGGCCGTGAGCGTGCGCTCGCGCACCGTCAGCACCGAGGCGGCGAACACTTCGTTCCAGGAAATCACGAAGGCGAAGATCGCCGCGGCCGCAATACCCGGCAGCGCCAGCGGCAGCACGATCTTGCGGAAGGCCTCCAGCCTGGAGCAGCCGAACACCCAGGCGGCCTCCTCGAGCTCGCGGGGAATGCCCATGAAGAGGCTCGACGAGATCAGCACCGCGAAGGGCAGCGCCAACGCGGTATGCACCAGCGCCACGCCCAGCGGCCGGTCGTAGAGACCGAGCCGGATGAACGACACCGTCAAGGGCAGCGCCAGCATCGCCAGCGGAAAGGCGCGCGTCAGCATGATCAGCAGCCGATAGGCGTTCTGGCCGCGGAACTGGAAGCGCGCGAGCGCATAGCCCGCGGGCGCGCCCAGCGCGATCGAGAACACCATGCAGAGGGCCGCCGCAATCACGCTGTTGACCGCGGCGTGCCAGATGCCCTCGACCGCGAGGAAGGCGCCCAGCGTCGAGAGCGAGGCATCGACCGGCAGGAACGATTTCGGCCACTGATAGACGGCGGCGCGGCCGCCGAGCGCGCCCAGCGCGATCAGATAGATCGGCAGCAGCACCCAGACGCAGAGCGCCACCACGCCCGTCGCGAAGACCAGGCGGCGGGCTGCGATCACGACTGCTGCTCCCGCGGCGTGCGGAGCGCGCGCAGATAGACCACCGTTGCCGCGAGCGAGACTGCCATGACCAGCACGGCATAGGCGGCAGCGACGCCGTAGTCCTGGTTCTCGTGCTGCCAGACGAAGGCCTCGCCGACCAGGACCGGAAAGTTCCGGCCGCCGAGCGCATAGACCACCGCGAAAACCTCGAAGGCGAGGACCGTGCGCAGGATGAGCGCGGTCTGCAGGCTGGGCCGCAGCAGGGGCAAAGTGATGCGCCGGAATCGCTGCCAGGCGGAGGCGCCGAAGACCTCAGCGGCCTCGCCATATTCCCGCGGGATCAGCTGCACCCCCGCGACCAGGATCACCAGCACGATCGCGGTCGCGCGCCAGATCTCGGCGGCGGCGATGCCGAGGAACAACGTGCTCGGCGTCTCATAAGAGAGCCAGGCCTGCTGGTCGGAGACAGCCCCCACCGCGTAGAGGAAGCTGTTGAGGTAGCCGGAGTCCTGCAGGATCGCGAACCACGCAAGTCCCGCCGCGAGGTCGGAGACCGCGAGCGGGATGGTCCAGATCCAGAGCACGATGTCGCGCGCGACTCGAACCTTCTGGAGCATCATCGCCATGCCCAGCGCCAAGACGATCTGCACGGGAATAACGGTAAGGACGAGCGCGAAAGTGTTGCGCAGCGAGAGGGTGAAATTGAGATCGCCCGCCATCTTGGCATAGTTGGCGAACGAGAGGCGGTCGCCGTCGGAGACCGAGAGCAGGAGGGTCTGGACGAACGGCACGGCGAAGAGGACGGCGAGGAAGACCAGCGACGGCGCCAGCAGAAGATAAGGTAGAGCCTGCGCGCGCAGCGTCCCTACCGCCGCGCCGCGCGGTGCCTGGGCAGGCGCGGCCGTGTCCGCGCTTCGCTCGGTGGCGGCGGTCACTTGACCGGGCAGGCGCCGGGGCCGGCGGGGTCCGGTGCCCAGCAGGGCGCCGCGGTCGCGGTCATGATCGCCTTGAGCGCATCGCCCTCCGCATCGAGCACGACTCGAATGGGCTCGCCGCGCAGCACCACGCGCTGGAACGTATCCATGTAGACCTTGCTGAACTCGCCGCCCTTGTCGCCGAGACCGACCGGCAGGAAGCTCACCAGCGCATCGGGCGCGTTCTGCGTCTTCTCGACCGCGGCGGCCTCGAGCTTGATGCCCGGCGTCAGGTTCGCGGGCAGGTCCACCTTGACCACCGGGAAAAAGCCGACCTCGGACGCCGTCGTAACCTGCACCTCGGGTTTGGTCAGGTACTCGATGGCGGCAGCCGCGCCGGCGCGGTTCGGCGCCCCCTTCGCGATCGAGAGGCCCGCGACCACCGCCATGTAGCCGCGCCCTTTGGGGCCCGCCGGCGCCGGGAAGGTCACGAAGTCGTCGGGCTTGGCCGTGAGCGCCTCCTTGACCCGCGCCACGTGATCGAAGGCGATCCAGACCTCACCGCCGAGCAGTGGCTCCTGCATGAAATCGTAGTTGGTCGAGTTCGGATTGACCGATTGCCAAAGGCTCTTGAAGGCCGCCCACATGGTCTCCGCCTCCGCGGAGCGGAACGTGGTCACCACGCCGCCGGTGTAGGCGGGATAGAGATAACCCTGGAAGAAGCGGGGCATCAGCCCCTTCGGTCCCGCCGGGAAGCCGAGCCGCCGCTGTCCCGTCTTTTCCTGGATCGCCTTCACCCAGGCGGCGAGCTGGTCGTAGCCGAGCGCGTTGATGTCTGCACCCGCGGGCAAGTAGGGCAGCGCCTTCTTATTCGCGACCATGATGTAGGTCGCCTGCATCCAGGGGATATAGAGCTGCTTGTCGGTGCCGAGCTTGCCGAGCTGCATCAGGCTCGCGGGGATGCCGCGGTCCGCGAGCTTGGCCGCGACGTCGTCGATGGGATCGAGCGCGTCGATCGCCGCGAGCGGCTGCAGCTCGCCGTGGCCGGCGCCGATCAAGCTCACGGTGCGCTTGCCGGCCTCGGCCTCGGCTTTCATGCGGATCGTGAGCGGCGCCGCGTCCTCGGTCACGAAGGTGACCTTCTCGGGGAAGCCCTTGAGGATGACGTCGCGCAGCTTTTGCGCCTCCTCGAGCGGCCGGAGCTGGGTCGACATGAAGACGACGTCGTCGGCGCGCGCGCTGGCGCCGGCAAAGCACGTCGCGGCCAGCATGAGAGCCGCGGAGAAAAACCTGGTCGGCCAAGAACGCATGCTTTCCTCCTTGCGCGGGATCGTTATCTCTGACATCGGCGTCCCGGTCGCCGTTGCCGTAGGTAGACAGCGCTAAGTCGGCGCGGGTCCGGTCGAGGCGCGCTCGATGGGCAGCACCGGCCAGACCTCCGCGAACTCGCGCGCATCGGCGCCGCCGATCAAGGCGATCAGCATCTCCGCCAGACGGGCACCGACCTCCGGGATCGGCAATTCCATGGTGGTGAGCGCGGGCTCGGCGAAGGCCGAGGCGGACAGGTTGTCGTGGCCGACGACCGAGACATCCCGCCCGACGGCGAGACCTGCTTCCTTGATCGCGCGCAGTGCGCCGATCGCGATGCGGTCGGTGGCGCAAAGGAACGCGGTCGGCCGCGGCGTCGACGCGAGCAAAGCGCGCGCTGCCTTGAGGCCGCCGTGCTCGGTCGCCGCCGTATGGGCGGAGATCGCCGGCGACAAGCTCGCCGCCCTCATGGCGGCGGCCCAGCCAGTCCGGCGGAGCTCCGAGAACATGAACTCCGGCGCAGCACCGATATAGGCGATGTCGCGATGACCGAGCGCGAGGAGGCGACGGGTCGCCTGAGCAAACGCGGCGGTGCCGTCTCCGTCGACGTGCGCGTAGGGTAGCGTAGTCTTGGTGCGGCCCATGACGACGAAGGGAATGCCGCTGCCCGCGAGGTAGCGAATGCGGGGGTCATCGACCCGGGTGCGCGCGAGCACGATCCCGTCGGTGCGGCGACCCTCGACCAGGCGCCGATAGAGAGCGAGTTCTTCCGTCGGCGAGCGGGCGGCCAATACCATGAGATCGAGTTCCGCTGTGTCGAATCGCGCGCCCAGCGCGGCCAACAACTCCATATAGAGCGGCTCGTCGAAATGACCGGGATCGCCGGGAAGCACGATGCTCACCGTCTCGGTGGCGCCGAGCCGGAGCCGGCGCGCGGCCGCATGCGGCCGATAGTTCGCTGCCGTCGCAGCGAGGCGGACGCGCACGCGGGTCGAGGGCGCCACATCGGAATAGCCGTCGAGCGCCCGCGAGACGGTCGTGATCGACAGCCCCAGCGACGAGGCCAGCGCGCGCAGTGCACTCACCGAGGATCGGTCTCCTGGCGTTCCCAAAACGTTTTTGTTTTGTTGGAGCATTCACCCCGGCAGCGCAGCTTGTCAAGCGAGCACAAGCACTTGGAGGCTCGGCCGAGCGCAACAAAGGTGCATTTCTGGTTCTGGCGGCTCTTCCATCGCGGGGGGGCACGGGCTATATACGTCATATCCATGTCATGATCCGCCCTTGCTACTGGCCTCGAATGACGCCGGAAAGGGAGGAACTATCAAGCACTTAGGAGGCGTTATGTCGTTGCCCCTCATGCCAAAGGCCACTGCCGTTTGGCTGGTCGAGAACACCGGCCTCACCTTCGACCAGATTGCCGAATTCTGTGGACTGCATGCCCTGGAGGTACAGGCGATCGCCGACGGCGAGGTTGCCGCCCAGATGCAAGGGCTCGACCCCGTGGCGAACGGCCAGATCACGGCGGAGGAGATCAAGCGCTGCGAGCAGGACCCGACGGCGCACCTGCAGCTTGCCGATCAGGCTCAGCCGGTGCCGCTGGTGAAGCACAAGGGCCCGCGCTACACGCCGATCTCCAAGCGCCAGGACAAGCCCGACGCCATCGCTTGGCTCCTGAAGAATCATCCGGAGCTCAGCGACGGTCAGATCTCCAAGCTGGTCGGCACCACCAAGCCGACCATCGGCGCCGTCCGCGATCGCACGCATTGGAACTCGCCCAACATCAAGCCGCGTCACCCCGTAGCGCTGGGTCTCTGCACGCTGCCGGAGCTGGAAGCGGCGGTGTCGCGGGCGAGCAAAGGCAAGAAGCGCGCGGTGGTGGACGACATCGCCGAGCCCATCGAGGCCGAGAGCGCGACCCGCGCGGCGTCCTGAGTTCCTGAGACGTCGGGGAACGATCGCGCCGGCACGGGCTGCAAGGCTGCGGTCGCCCCTCCCCACCTGAGGGGGAGGTCGGCAACGCGAAGCGTTGCCGGGAGGGGGGTCGCGCCGCGGCAGCGGCGGGAATAACGCGTCGGCCACACCCCCCACCCTACCCTCCCCCTCAAGGGGGCAGGGGCTTCGGATGGGGCAGTATGCGTCAAAGCGAATCCACCACAGCAGGTGTTACTCCAAAGACCGGCGATCGGGTGGGGCCGCGGACTTGGCTCGGCTTTCTCGCCATGTGCCTTGGCATGTTCATGGCGATCCTCGACATCCAGATTGTCGCGAGCTCTCTGCCGCAGATCCAGGCCGCCGTCGGAATTCCCAGCCACCAGCTCAGCTGGATTCAGACCGCCTATCTCATCGCCGAGGTGATCGCGATCCCGCTGACGGGGTGGCTCACGCGATTGCTCACGCTGCGCGGAATGTTCGTGGGCGCGGCGGCGGGTTTCACCGCGGCAAGCGTCGGCTGCGCCGCGAGCAACAGTTTTGCCTCGCTGGTCGCCTTCCGCGTGATCCAGGGTTTTTGCGGTGGCGCGATCATTCCGGCGGTCTTCACCTCGGTCTTCGTGCTGTTCCCCCGCGCACGGCAGGTGCGCGCGACCGCCGTCGCCGGCGTGTTCGCCGTGCTGGCCCCGACGCTCGGGCCCGTCGTCGGCGGCTACATCACCGAGACCTATTCCTGGCACTGGCTGTTTCTGATCAACCTGGCGCCGGGCATCGCGGTCTCGCTCCTGGTGGGAGCCCTGGTACGCACGGGACGGCCCGATTGGACGCTGCTGCGCTCCTTCGATTTCGCGAGCATGGCGCTTCTTGCGGTATGCCTCGCGAGCCTCGAGCTTGTGCTGAAAGAGGCGCCGCCGCGAGGTTGGACCAGCCCATTCGTGCTTGTCCTCTCGGCGATATGTCTCGCGACCGGAGCCGTGCTGATCCCGCGCAATCTCCGCCGCGCGCGCCCGTTACTCGTGCTGCATGCCTTCCGCGAGCGCGCATTCACCGTGGGCTGCATCTACAGCTTCGTGCTGGGAGCCGGCCTTTATGCCTCGGTCTATCTCCTGCCGATTTTTTTGGGATTCATCCGCGACCACTCGCCCCTGGAGATCGGCACCATCATGCTGGTGGGCGGTGCGACGCAGCTCTTCATCGCGCCCATTGCGGCGCCGATGGAGCGGCGAGTCAATCGCCGGCTGCTCACGGGGCTCGGCTACGGCGTGTTCGCTGCGGGCCTGATCGCCAACGGTTTCGCTACCTACGAGACCGATTACGACGGCTTGTTCTGGCCGCAGGTCCTGCGTGGCTTCGCCGTGATGTTCTGCCTGCTGCCGACCACCAGCCTCGCGCTCGAGGGCCAGACCGCCGAGGGCATCGCGGACGCCAGCGGCTTCTTCAACCTGATGCGGAATCTCGGCGGCGCCATCGGCATCGCGCTGATCGACACCGTGCTCGAGCTCAGGCCGGCGGCGCACGCGGCCCGGTTGGTCGAGCGCCTGCAGGCGGGCGATCCCACAGCCGCCGCCTTCGTGGGCTTGCCGCTCGACCGGTTCCACAACGTGCCGCTCGGCCCGATCGACGAGGCGACGAAACAGACGGTGGCGCCGCTGGTCGAGCGCGCCGCCGCCGTCGCCAGCTTCAACGACGCCTATTTCCTCCTGGGCGGGCTCTTCCTGCTCTCCCTTGCTCTTCTTCCCTTCCTCCGCCCCACCCCCGCTCCACCCGAGAGCATCGAGCCGATCACGGGCATCTGAGCGAGCATCCGGATACTTCGAAGGCGCTTCTTGATTCCCTCTCCGCGTGGCGCGGAGAGGGAGAGTGGACCCATCGCTCGCAAGAGCGAGCGATGGGGAGGGTGAGGTGTGCTTCGGCAGCGACCGGGTCGGACCCACCTCACCTAACCTCTCGCCCTGAAGGGCGGAGAGGAATTTACATAGACCATCGATCAAGACAGAGTCCGCTCGCATGCTGAAGAAGCCTTCCCGCCGTTCCCGCGGAAAGCCCTTGGAGCCAGGTGAGCTCGCGACCGTGCGCGATTTTCTGCGCCATGCCGTGAAGCGGTTCAGCGCGGCGAAGCTCGCTTTCGGCCACGGCACCGACAATGCACGCGACGAGGCGGCGTTTCTGATCCTCGAAGGCTTGCACCTGCCGATCGACGAGCTCGATGCCGTTCTGGAGAGAAAGCTCACGGGCAAGGAGCGTCAGCGGCTCGCCGCGCTCATCGAGGCGCGCATCGCCACGCGCAAGCCCGCGGCATATCTGCTCGGCCGCGCCTATGTCGGCGGCGTACCGTTCCACGTCGACGAGCGCGTGATCGTGCCGCGCTCGTTCATCGGCGAGATTCTTCGCGGTCCACTCTTTCAGGGCGAGCATGTGGGATTGGTCGGCAATCCGGCGAAGATCCGGCGTGTGCTCGATCTCTGCACGGGCTCGGCCTGTCTCGCGGTGCTGGCAGCGCGCGCATTTCCGCAGGCGCGGATCGATGCCACCGAAATTTCCGCGGGCG
>DASZHJ010000253.1:0-2073 GCA_035938015.1 Allostellaceae bacterium | reverse complement strand
GTCGATCTCGCGGTCGCGTATCTCGATACCAGCCCTGAGACGCAAAACGGCACAGAAATTTTTGGAAGAGCGCTTTCGGCGCAAGACCGCGCTCGGAGAGGCCCCCTGTACCCTTCACGTGTTCGAAGCTGGTCTTGTTTGTAGACTGGCCGGATGGGCCGGCCTGCCGGGAGCGACCTTTTGCCCCCTGTGCCGTGAGTACCTGGGGGGGACGTGTGCCCCGGTGGGTTGGCCGCGATGCAAGTCCAGTGGGGAGTCGCGCCAGGAGCGCCAGTACAGGGATTGATCGGCATCGCGGTGGCCCGAGCACGTTCGGGAGGTAGCGTCATGAGTACCGATGTTCGATTTTTCGTCGGCATCGACTGGGCGAGCGAGACCCATCAAGTCTGCCTCGTCGCAGCTGATGGCAAAATTGTCGGCGAGAGAGCCTTCGCGCACGGCGGAGCAGGCCTGGCGGAGATGTGCGACTGGCTGGTGACGACGAGCGGCGAAGAGCCGCCCAAGATCGCTGTCGCGATCGAGGTGCCGCATGGTCCGATTGTCGAGATCCTGCTCGAGCGCCGCTTCCAGGTCGATGCGGTCAACCCGAAACAGCTCGACCGCTTCCGCGATCGCTTCACCGTCGCCGGCGCCAAAGACGACCGCCGGGACGCCTACGTGCTCGGCGACGCGCTGCGAACCGACCGGCATTGCTTCCGCCGGCTTGCAGTCGAAGACCCGGTCGTGATCGAGCTGCGCGAGTGGTCTCGCATGGCCGAGGACCTGCAACAGGAACGCAACCGGCTTGCCAACCGCGTCCGCGAGCAACTCTGGCGCTACTATCCGCAGGCGCTCGAACTGGGTGACGATCTCGCCGCCGATTGGTTCCTCGATCTCTGGGTACTGGCGCCGACACCCGCCAAGGCCGTACGCCTGCGCGAAAGCCGCGTCACGAGCCTGCTGAAAGCCCATCGCATTCGCCGCCTCGAGGCGGCCGAGGTCCTGCGCATCCTGCGCCAGAAGCCGCTCGTTGTCGCCAGCGGCACGATCGAAGCAGCGACCGCCCACATCACCGCCGTAGCGGCGCGCCTCAAACTGGTGAACCAACAGATAAAGCAGGCGCATCGACGGCTCGACGAACTCGCCGACAAGCTCGCTGAAGGCCGAGAGGAAGATGCGCCGGGGCAGAAATCCAAGCAGCGCGACGTGACGATCCTGCGATCCTTGCCGGGCGTCGGAAGGATCGTCCTCGCCACGCTGCTCGGCGAGGCCGCGGAACCTCTGCGCAAAAGAGATTATCATGCGCTGCGCACTCTGTCCGGCGTCGCTCCGGTGACGCGACGCAGCGGCAAGCGCTGCGTCGTCCTCATGCGTCAAGCCTGCCACCTGCGGCTGCGCACCGCCGTCTATCATTGGGCCCGTGTCGCCATCCAGCACGATGCGCGCAGCCGCGCCCGCTACGCGGAATTGCGCAAGCGCGGTCATAGCCATGGCCGCGCCCTGCGCAGCGTCGCCGATCGGCTCCTCGCTGTCGCTTGCGCCATGCTTAAAACCCAATCCACCTTCAACCCGGATCATGCCGCCGAGGCCGCCACTGTCTGACCTTGGTCGCATCCCTTGGTTCGACCGTGACGACCATCCCTTCGTCCCGACCTGCCCCCTGGCAGAGCGCCGCGCGCAGTGGAAGTCACCCCGAAGGGGGCGCAGCGCAGCGGAGCACCGCGCCGTTGCGCGGTTGACGGAACGAGCACGGCGGTACACTCCAAAATAAGGGCGACGGCGCGCCGCCGCTCTGCGGGGTTAGCGCCCCGCAATGTCCTTGACTACTGGTGGGGAGTCCCCCCCGGCGCCGGTCACCGGCAGCCCATCGGCGGAGACCGTCCTGATCGAGAACCGCGGTTCCGGATTCGGACTGACGCAGGGGCTCCACTTCGAGCCCGCCGCATAAAAGACCTCCAGCGGCGCGATCGAGGAAGAGATCGAACCATCCGGACAATAGAGAACCGCGACCTCGATCACCGACGCCTCCCGCCTGGCGGAATCGCCCACCTAGAATGGCATTATCGACACTTGCCGCGCCGCTTGCAATATTGC
>DASZHJ010000252.1:0-10418 GCA_035938015.1 Allostellaceae bacterium | reverse complement strand
GCCGTGCTCGTCGACGAGGTCGGCATGATCGGCATCGAACCAGCCATTCTCGACCGCCTGACGGTGAAGGAAGGTGCCGGGGTACGGCGCGGCGAGCGATACCTGGATCGTGTGCGGATTTATTTCCGTGGCGAAGCGGATCGTCTCTTGAATGGTCTCCTTGCTCTCGCCGGGCAGCCCGAGAATGAAAGTGCCGTGGATGGTGATGCCGAGCTCATGGCAGTCCCGCGTGAAGCGCCGCGCCACGTCGATGCGCATGCCCTTCTTGATATTGTAGAGGATCTGCTGATTGCCGGTCTCGTAACCGACCAGCAGCAGCCGGAGCCCGTTGTCCTTCAACACCTTCAGCGTCTCGCGCGGCACGTTCGCCTTGGCGTTGCAGGACCAGGTGACGCCGAGCTTGCCGAGTTCCCGCGCGATCGCCTCGGCGCGCGGACCCGCGTCGGTGAAAGTGTCGTCGTCGAAGAAGATTTCCTTCACCTGCGGAAAGTTCGCGAGGATGTAGCGGACCTCGTCGACGACGTGCCCCACGCTGCGCACCCGATAGCGATGACCGCCAACGGTCTGCGGCCAGAGGCAGAAGGTGCAACGCGATTTGCAGCCTCGCCCGGTGTAGAACGAGACGTAGGGGTGCTTGAGATAGCCGATGAAATAGTCCTCGACATTGAGGTCGCGCTTGTAGACTTCGCTGACGAACGGCAGTTGGTCCATGTCCTCGAGCACAGCGCGTTCTGCGTTGTGCACGAGCACTCCCTCAGCGTTGCGGTAGCTCGCGCCATCGACCCCGGAGAGCGGCCGACCCTCGGCGATCTCCTTGATGGTGAAGTCGAACTCGTTGCGGCCGACGAAATCGATCGCGGGCGCCTGGCGAAGGCTCTCCTCCGGCTGCACCGCGACCTTGGCGCCGACGAATCCTACTTTGAGCGCAGGGTTCACGTCTTTGAGCGCCGCGGCCATCTTGGCATCGGCCGAGAAAGACGGTGTCGAGGTATGCATGACCACGAGGTCGTATTCTTTGGCGAGGGGCAGCACCTCCGCCAGCGAAACGCCGGCTGCCGGCGCATCGATGAGCTTGCTCGTCGGTATCAATGCCGCCGGTTGGGCGAGCCAAGTGGGATACCAGAACGAGCGGATCTCGCGCCGCGCCTGATAGCGCGACCCTGCTCCGCCATCGAAGCCCTCGAAGGATGGCGGGTGCAAGAACAGCGTCTTCATCATGCGGCGGAGTCTCCTTCGAGCGTGAGTTGCCCTTGGCGGTCCACGTGGAACTTGCGATTGCGCCAAGCCACCGTTCGCGTGAAGTAGCTCGCGAGGTACACGCCGAACGACAGGAGATCGCGCAAGGGTACGAGCCAAAGGGGGCTGGCCTCGAGGCCGAGTGCGCGATCAGTGGCGCGCACCATAGCAAAGCGCCCCAACAATGCAACGGCGAGCGCTCCCAGCGTCAGCCAGCCGAATCCACCCACGCATGCGGCCAAGAGGGCCAGTGCCACGGGGTGTGTTATGAGCGATCCTAGGTAGCCCCAGGGGGCCACGCCGCGGATCGTGAGGGCCCAGCGCAACTCGTGACGGAACAGGGCGAAGACGGAGGGCTCGCTCACCCAGTCGTCGATGATCAGATTGGAGATCACGATGCGCTTGCCGAGGCGCCGCACCGCCGAGCCCAATGCGTTGTCGTCGGCGAGCGCGTCGGCAACCGCCTCGAAGCCGCCGATCGCCTCCAGGGTCTGGCGCGTCATGCCGATGCTGGCCCCGAAGCATCCCTGGCCCGGCCGTAGCGCCTCGCCGAGAATCGCCTGGGGCAAGAAGGCATGGTTGATGTAATGCGCGCCCAGCACCGAAGGGAAGCGCCGGTCGGCCGCCCGCCCGCGATAAAGCGATGTCACCAGCCCCACGGTGGCATCCTCCAGCGGAGCGGTCACGGTCGCCAGGAAACTGGGCGGCACCCGCATGTCGCTGTCCACCATGACCAGTCGGTCATATCGCACAGCGGGCAGCATGTTCATGAGATTGGCAATTTTGAGATTGCCGCCACGCCGCGTCGAATCCACCACCAGCCTCACCGCGATGTTCGGCCGCTCGTGCTGCAGACGCTCGACGACGGGGATCGCCGTATCCTCCGAACTCTGCACGCCACAGACGATCTGAAACTCCGAATAGGGCTGGTCGGCGAATGACAGCAGGTTGTCGAGCAGGCCCGGATCTTGGCCGCAAAGCGGCTTCATCACGCTTGCGGGCCGCTGGACCGACGTGGTCGCCACCGGGCGTCTCACGAACCGCGCAACGACCGCCGTTGCTGTTGCAAGATAGACACACCCAATCAAAGAACTGACATCCAGCAGCAGGCTAAGAATTTTTAAGATATCCGGTGACATGCTATGCTTTATCAGCGGTTTCCGGCATGCCCGGTCCGCTCTTTAGGGGGCCCTGAGCCTTGAAAATGCTGTTGCATTCGTGGTCCGCATTGTCAACCATGCGGCGCTCGCTGGCCGAGCGCGCAAAACCCAGCGCCACGAGGTTGGAAGAGGTGCAGAAGGTGTCTCGTAGGCCTCGATGGCTTCGGATGGGTGCGCTCATCGGGCTCGTACTTGCGGTTTCCGCCTGTGCGACGGCGCCCAGTGACCCCGTTGCCAAGGCGGAGTTCGATAAAACCAACGATCCGCTGGAGCCGATGAATCGCAAGATCCTCGACTTCAACCTGTTCATGGACCGCATTCTGATCAAGCCGGTGGCGCAAGGCTACCGCTGGGTGGTGCCGGAATTCGGGCGCAATCGGATGCGCAACTTCCTGGATAACCTCGGCGAGCCCGTCATCTTCATCAATGACACGCTGCAAGGTGAGCTCACCCGCGCAAACACCACCGCCGGGCGCTTCCTGTTTAATACCACCTTCGGTATCGGCGGGCTCTGGGATCAGGCCAGCAAGATTGGCATGGAGAAGCAGACCGGCGACTTTGGTCAGACGCTTTACTCGTGGGGCGTGCCGGACGGGCCCTACCTGGTACTGCCGATCCTCGGTCCCTCGAATCCCCGCGATGCCGTCGGCATCGCCGTCGACTCCTATCTGGATCCCTTCAACTACGTCGCCGCCAATAATGGCTCGCGCAACGCGGGGCTCTATCGCTGGATCGCGACTGGTGTCGACGAGCGGTCGCGCAACATCGAAAGCTTCGACGAGATCCAGAAGAACGCGATCGACCTCTACGCACAGCTGCGTAGCCTCTGGCGCCAGCATCGGGCGGCTGAGCTTCGGCACGGCGAACCCGCGCCGCCAGAGGACGAGGACCTCTACACGGATCCCGCGCTCAAGAAGCAGTAGAAGCTCGGTTTCGGCAACCACGGCGCGCAGATGGCGAGTCGACGCGGCGGAAAGCCGGGGCGATCTAGCTCACGCCGATTTCTTGAGGTCGGCGGCGCGGGTCTGGATGAGCTGGACCAATGCCTGCGCGCCATCGCGCCGCAACACTGTGGAGAATTCCGAGCGGCGGGTCGCAAGCTCGCTCACCGTACCCTTGAGGAACACGTCGAGAATCTGCCAGCCCGCATCGCCGTCCCTCATGAGGTAGTTGAGCTGCACCGGCTCGCCGTTCGACTGCACGAGCTTGGTATTGACGATAACGCCGCCAGAAGTCGGCGCCGGGTTGGGGTCCACGTCGAAATGCTCGCCCGAGTAACCGTCGAAACGCGCCGCGTAGGTGGAGACGCTGAGGTCGGAGAAGGCGGCAGTCAGGCTCTTCTGCTCCTCGGGGCTTAGCTTCTGCCAGTCCGGCCCGACCGAAAGCCTGGTCATCAGGGGCAGATTGAATGCCCGATGGATGGCCGGATCGAGCTTCTCGTAGCGACCTTTGAGGCCGAGCGCCTTGGCCTGCTGCATGACGGACAGCAACGTATCGTAGAAGCTCTTGATCGTATCGACCGCGGGGGTCGCGGCGCGGCTCGCCGAGATCGGCAGCGCGGCCAGCGCCACGCCTACCGGGAGGATGCCGAGGATTGAGCGACGGTTCATCATGCGCTAACGGATTGCTCCTCTGTTCTTATTCCGATGCCACCCGCGCGATGGTGGTGGCAACGATGTGTGCGGGTCAACCCATCGCCTCTAGGTGCGGCGATCGATAACGAACCGCGCGGCTTGGCGCAAAAGGTCGGCCCTCTTCTCGAATAAATCAAGGTGTGCCACCGCCTGGCGGACCAGGAGCTCCGCCTGATTGCGGGCGCGCTCGACACCCAATATGGAGACGAAAGTGGCCTTGCCAGCCGCGACATCCTGGCCCACCGGCTTCCCGGTCTCCCCCGCGCTCCCCTCGACGTCGAGGAGATCATCGGCGATCTGGAAGGCGAGTCCGAGGTCGTGCGCATAGCCGCGCAGCGCCGACCGCACCTCGGTCGAGGCCTTCGCCAGGATTGCCCCGGACTCGCAGGCGAACGCGATGAGCGCCCCGGTCTTGAGGCGCTGCAGTCGCGTGATCGCGCCGATGTCGAGGCTGCGGTTCTCGGCGATCAGGTCGATCATCTGGCCACCGACCATGCCGCTCGCTCCCGCGGCTTGCGCAAGAGTGCTCACCAGTTCGCAACGCACTGCGGCATCGCCGTGCGTATCGGGATGCGCGAGAACCTCGAAAGCGAGCGTCAGAAGCCCGTCGCCCGCGAGCACGGCGGTCGCCTCGTCGAAGGCCTTGTGGCAGGTGGGCCGACCGCGGCGGAGATCGCTGTCGTCCATGGCGGGAAGATCGTCGTGCACCAGCGAATAGGAATGCACCAGCTCGATCGCCGCGGCCACCTGCAGCGCGCCGCGCTCCGATACCCCGAAAAGCCGCGCGCTCGCCAGCACCAGGAACGGCCGCAGCCGCTTGCCAGGCGCCAAGGCCGCATACCGCATGGCCTCGAAAACCCGTGCCTCGAGACCCTGGGGCACCGCGATCAACCTGTCGAGCGCGGCGTCCGTGAGCTTGGCCGCGCCGGCGAGCGCCTCGGCAAACGAGGTACCGGTCGACCAGGGGTGGTCACTCAAGGGAGGCCGGCTCCGTGGTGACCGAGCCGTCGGGCGAGATAACGATCTTGTCAACGCGCGCCTGCGCCTCGCGAAGCTTCGCCTCGCAATGGCGCTTCAACAGCGTGCCGCGCTCGTAGGATTGAATGGCATCGTCGAGCTTGCCCGTTCCGCCTTCGAGGCGTTTGACGATCTGCTCGAGCTCCTGGAGCGCCTCCTCGAAGCTCAGCTTAGCGATGTCCGACGGCACTTGTGGCTCGGCCAAGACCCCTCCAGGCTTAGCCGGCCACTCTATGGGCGCCCTTGTTCGGCGGCAAGCGGCCGGTCAGGCTGCCATCAGGGTGCGCACATGGGCGGCGGCGCTCGCCCCAAGCGCGGCCAGGTCGTAGCCGCCTTCGAGGGTCGATATGAGGCGGCCGTCGGCATGTCGCCGCGCGCAGTCGAGCAGCCGTTCGGTGACCCACGCATAGTCGTCCTCGACCAACATCAGCTGCGCCAGGGGATCGCGACGATGGGCGTCGAAGCCCGCGGACACCATGACGAGATCGGGTGCGAATGCGTCCAGCGCGGGCAGGATCGAGGCCTCGACGCCGCGGCGAAACTCCGCGGAGCCCGCCATCGGCGGCAGCGGCACGTTTACGACATTGCCGACCCCGCGCTCGCTGCGCGCTCCGGTGCCGGGATAGAGGGGAAACTGGTGGGTCGAGGCATAGAAAAGCGAGGGATCGCGCTCGAACCTCGCCTGAGTGCCGTTGCCGTGATGCACGTCGAAATCGACGACAGCCACCCGAGCGAGCCCATGCACGGCCCGGGCGCGCGCGGCTCCGATGGCAACATTGTTTAAGAGGCAGAACCCCATGGCGCGGTCGGGCTCGGCGTGGTGACCGGGCGGCCGAACCGCGCAGAAGGCATTGCTCGCCTCGCCCGAAATAACGGCATCGACCGCCGCGACTGCGGCGCCAGCCGCGCGCAGCACAGCCCTGCCGGAGCCCGGGGAAAGAATGGTATCGGCATCGAGACCGACATAACCGGCCTCCGGCACCGCAGCCAGCATCGCCTCAACGAAGTCGCGGGGGTGAACGCGGGCGATGTCCTCCAGGTCTGCTGAGGGTGCTTCGCGCCGGATGAGTGCCCCAAATTCGGGCGCATCGAGGGCCGCCAGGACGGCACGCAGCCTGGCCGGCGATTCCGGATGAAATTCCCCGGGGTCGTGCTCAAGACAGGCTGGATGTGTGAACAGAAAGGTCGCCATTCCGGCTCCCGGCACAAGCGATATCGAGCGAGTGTGGCATACCCTCGGGCTGACGCGCCACGGCCCATCGCTGTGGCAATCGTGACTCTTGCGGCGGCGGGGGCTGCCGGCAATATTGACCGCTCGATTGGCCGCAGACCGGGCACGGAAACGGTGACGGAAGAACAATGAGATCGGTGAAGCCCTGGTGTCTCGGTACGGTATTGCTCCTGCTGAGCGGGTTGCTGATTTCGCCGGCCTTCGCCGCAGTGGCGGATCCGCCGCTGGCGCTGCGTGCGGGCAAGGCGGACAGCCCCTACCACGCGCTCGCCATCGAGCTGGTCGCCGCGCTCAGCCAGCAGGGCAGCGGTGCGCCCGCGATCGCCGTGGAGGAGAGCCAGGGCTCGGTCCAGAACGTCATCGACGCGGCGCAAGAGGCGGCTCCACGGCTCTTCACGGCGCCGCCCAACGTGATCAGCGACGCTCGGCGCGGCAACAAACCCTACGGAAAGAACCCCCGTTACAGCGACGTCCGTCTGCTGTTCCCGATCCCGTTTCAGACCATGCACTGGGTCGTACGGAGGGAGAGCGACATCAAGACCTTCGACGATCTGGCGGGGCATTCCTTCGCACCTGGCACGCGCGGGAGCTTCGGCGAGCGGCAGACCGCGACGGTCCTCAAGCTCCTCGGTCTCGAGAACCGCGCGCAACTGATCGATATCGACAGCAATGCCACAGGCCCGGCGCTCAGTGGCAATCAGATCGCGGGCTTCGCCACCTCGGGCCCCTACCCGATCCCGGGCGTACAGGCGCTGGCACAGGCCACGCCGATCCGGCTCCTGTCGCTGACGCCTGATCAGGTCAAGCAGGAGCGCGCGAGCGACGGCACGACCGTTGCCGTGACCATTCCCAAGGACACCTATGCCGGCGTCGACCAGGACACGCTGACGGTGGCGCTCCCGGCCGGCATCTATACGACGCGCCGCCTCAGCAACGCCGAAGCCTACCGGATCACCAAGGCATTCTGGACCAGCCTTTCCATCCTCGCACAGAACGCACCCGCGTGGCGCGCGGTGACGCCCACGTCGCTGAACGTATTGGGCGCCAAGCTCCATCCCGGAGCGCTCAAGTACTATCGCGAGGCCGGGATCGACGTGCCCGTCGCGCTCCGCTAACTCGGTGAGGCCCGACTTTCTGATCCTCGGCGGCGGCATCGCGGGCGCCTCGACCGGATGCTTCCTCGCCGAGCGCGGCCGGGTGGGGCTGGTCGAGCGCGGGCTTACGCCGAGCGCCCTGCTCCCCGATCGCCTTTACTCGTGAGCCGAGGCCGCGCGCTCGCGCCCGAGCGCCGCGCCGTAGGCGAGCAGCAAACCCCAGCCGAGGATCATCAAGCTGCCGCCGACGGGCACCGCGAGCATCAACTCCGGGAGCGCGCCCGCCGCGAGGATGTAGAGCGTTCCCGCAAACAGCGTGACGCCCAGCGCCAGGCTGCTGCCGGCGGCGGCAAGCAGCCCGCGGGCGAGTTTGCGCGTGGGTATCGGGAGCACGCCCAACGCCAGGAGCGCCGCGGCGTGGGGCAATCCATATCGAACCCCGGTCTCGGCCAGCAGCGCGCGCGGCGTATCATCGGTCCAGACATGCTGCACGGCGGCTCCGACCGCCACCGCCGCGAGGCCGTTGAGCCCTGCCGCCACAATCCACAGTCGCCGCATGTGCTGGCCCCCGACTTTTTTCTTGAGCCAGCGTCTTACCGCATCGGCACGCTTCGCGCATCAACTCGGGCCTAGGTCGGCCGGGCGCGCTGGTTTCGGCTGACCGCCCATGCTCAACTGCCGGCACGATGATGGATAGAAGCCGATGAGCCGCGCGCCGATGTGGGTCCGCGCGCTCGGCGTCACCGTGCTGATGCAGGTGGTGAGCGCGTTCCTCGCTCAAGCGATGCCGGTGATCGCGCCAACGCTGACTGAGGCCGCGGGCGTGCCGCCGGAGCAAGTCGGGCATCTTTCCTCGGTGATCTCGCTCGGCACGCTTTGGTTTCTGCTGAGCGGGCATGTGCTGTTGCCTCGCTGGGGAGCGGTGCGCGTGCTGCAGGCCGGCGCAATTCTGGGGGCCGTCGGTGCGGTGCTGGGCCTCGGCGGCTCCTGGCCGGTGCTGCTGGCCGCCGGCCTGATTATGGGTCTTGCCTACGGGCCCGCGCCGCCCGCGGGCAGCGATATCCTCATGCGACACTCGCCACGCGCGCAACGCGCCCTCATCTTCTCCATCAAGCAGGCCGGCGCTCCCCTCGGAAGCGCCGTCGCGGGCCTGCTCCTGCCGGCGATCGTCGCGGCGTCGAGCTGGCGCTGGGCGCTCATCGTTACGGCCATAATTTCCGCGGCGCCGGCCCTTTTGGTGGAGCCCTGGCGCGCCGAGATCGACAGCGAGCGAAAACCAACGACCGGAAACATCGTCTTGGAGCTGCTCTCAGTGCGCGCGGCAGTGCTCCCGTTCCGCGTCATGATCTCTCGGCGCTCGCTGCTCTGGCTCGCCGGTACCGGCTTCAGCTTTGCCTGCGTCCAAGGCTGCCTGTTCAGCTTTTACGTGACCTACCTCAGCACCGCCCTAGGCATGAGCCTCACCGCCGCCGGAACCGCATTCGCCGTGCTGCAGGCCGTGGGCATGGTCGCGCGCATCGCCATGGGGTTTCTGGCGGACCAGCTGGGATCGGGAGCGCAGGCGCTGATCCTCCTGGGCCTCGGCTCCTGTCTCGCCTCGCTGGCGGCCGCGAGCTTGAGCCTCGCGCTCCCCTGGGCCGCGGTGCTCGCGCTCAGCGCGCTCATCGGCTTCATCGGCGTCAGTTGGAACGGCGTGTTCCTAGCGGAAGTCGCCCGCCTCGCGCCCGAAGGCCAGGTGAGCGAGGTGACCGCCGGAACCACCCTCGTCATCTTCCTCGGCTATGTCTTGGCGCCGGTGGCATTCACCGCCGCGATCCCGATGATCGGCGGCTATGGCGCCTGCTTCCTGGCGATCGCGGTGCTGCCGCTCATCTCGGTCGCGGTGCTCCTGCGCGTGCGGGGGGTGATCGAGGCCGACGGCTGAGCTATACCCAGGGGCGGTCACGCCAACGAGGAGGCTTCCATGCCCAGCTTCGACATCGTCTCGCGCGTCGACATGGCCGAGGTTGACAACGCGCTCGCGGGCGTCACACGCGAGATCTCCACGCGCTTTGATTTCAAGGGCAGCCAATCGTCCGTGAAGCGCGAGGAGGCGGCACTGGTCGTGGTGGCCGACGACGCGCTCAAGCTCAAGCAGATGCAGGAGCTCCTCAAGGGTCACCTGACCCGCCGCAAGGTCGACGCGGGCGTGCTGGATTTCGCCGAGCCCGAGAAGGCCGCGGGCAACACCCTCCGCCAAGCCGTCAAGCTCCGTCAAGGCATCGACCGCGAGCTCGCCAAGAAGCTCGTGCAGTCCATCAAGGACGGCAAGCTCAAGGTGCAGGCCTCGATCCAGGGCGACGAGCTCCGCGTCTCCGGCAAGAAGCGCGACGACCTGCAGGCCGTGATGGCGAGTATCCGCACCCTCAAGCTCGAGCAGCCCGTGCAGTTCGTGAATTTCCGGGATTAGATCCGGGCATTTCAGCCACCGCCCTTGATCGCGGACATCCAAGCCGCTAGATAGTTGCCCTCGCTCCGGGTCCCCATCGTCTAGAGGCCCAGGACGGCGCCCTCTCACGGCGCAAACCGGGGTTCGAATCCCCGTGGGGACGCCAACTTTCCATCAATCAAGAAAATGCTTTTAGATCAATCAATTATAAGGATGCGTCCTTAGGCTTCCACATACGCATTCCCCACACGTCAGTGCTTCGGCTTCTGTGCATTCAGCTTCGCGGTCTTGCTTGCCTTGGCCGCCTCGGCGAAGTCCGGCTCCATCTGCACTAGTCGTTTCGCGAGACCGCTCAGATCGTAGTAGTTGCTCGCTTGGCCGCCACGGCTCCATAGGCGCTTCCCTCGGGGAGATCAGTCCTGCCTTTTCGAGCGCAGCGATACGGCGCTGAACACTCCTTGCATGCACTCCCATTCGCTCGGCGATCTCCTGCTTCGACGGAAAGGGCAGACGCCCCTTCTCCCACCAAAAGTCCATCAGGTGGAGGATGATCGTCACGTCCACGGCATCCAGTCCGAGCCTGCGTTGCCCTCGGATGAAGATCGACGGAACGATGGA
>DASZHJ010000251.1:0-2877 GCA_035938015.1 Allostellaceae bacterium | reverse complement strand
GCGCGATAGAGCCCGGTAAGCGCCGCCATGTCGAACACGAACGCCTTCACCGCCACCACCGCGCCGATCGCGAGGCCGGCGAGCCTGAGCGGCGCGTAGCCGCGCAAGATGCCGACGCCCAGCAGCATCGCGCCATAGATGAGCCACACGGCGGAATAGGCGTACCACTCCGCGGTCGAGGGCTCGCCCGCGTTGAGAAACTCACCCTGGAACCAGTGCCGCGTCTCGAGGCTGAGGTAGAGGAAGCCGAGCGCGAGCGCGGCAACCGCGGACGCGACGGCGAGCTCGCCATAACCGCGGGCACGGAACTCGCGGCCGAAGAGCGCGGCGAGCACCGCCGGCAACGCGTAAGCCGGCAGCAGCGAATCCAGGATCAGCCCGTGCCCGACCGAAATCGGGATCAGCAGAGGATTCGACTGCAGCACCGAGACCAAGCAGACGTGCAGCGCCGCCAGGCTTGCGATGACCCGCCAGGCAATCTCGCGCAGGCGATCGTCGATCCCGAGCGACCGGAGCGCCAGCAGATAGGCGATGGCCAGCCACGATGACGACTGCAGTCCTTGCTCCAACAAGCCATAGAGTCCACCCGTGAGCCGCCCGCCCAAGGCCCAGTGGTGGATCTCCAACGAGACCAATGCCAGCGCGAGCGCGAGCGCGCCGGCCTCGAGCAGCGCCACCGTGACATCCTCTCGCTCGTGCCGAAAAAGCCGCGCTGCCAGAGCGAATGCCACCGTCGGCACGCCATAGAGATAAAGCAGATCATTCAGGATCGGCGTCGGATCGAGCGGGTAGTCGAGAAGGCCCGGATTGAGCAGCAGCCGCACCAGAACCACGGCCGCGACCACGCCGGCGATCACCCGAAACGCGCGGGTGGCGATGCGGCGATTGATCCAGCCGAGCGCCGGCAGCTCCAGCGCCAGCGCCAAGGTCAGGACTTTGAGCCGCCAGGTCATGGTGATCGCGAGGCTGATGCCCGCGGTCATGGCGACCGCATAGGCCGCGAGCGACAGGCGAAGCTTCAGGCTCTCGCGCGCCGCTGGCGACAGCCACTCCGCCGCCAGCAACGCCAAGGCGCCGAGGCCGAGCGCCACGACCGCCCAGGGCAGACTCACCGCGAAGTGCTCGAGCCGGCCATAGGCCGTAAGCAGCAGCAGCAACGGCGTCCCCGCGGAGACGATGGCCCAGCGCGCGGGATTGGGCGTCCGCGGGAGCAACGCAAAGCCACCGAGCCCGTAAGCGACGCCCAGCAGCGAGGCCACCGCAAGATAGCTGCCCGTGCCGGTGGTCGGCGGCAGCATCAGCAGGTGAAGGCGGCCGCTCTCGGTTCCCGGCGCGGCCGGGAAATCCCAGCCGGCGATCACGGCGGCCTGCAGCAACGCACCGATCCAGACCAGGCGATCGACCCGCGGGAAGCGCCAGGCGAGCGCCGCGAGCATCGCCGAGAACGCGAGCGCGAAGCCGAGCGCCACCGTGTCCGACCGCTCGATCTGCACGAGTGCAAACATGAGAAGCGCGGCGGCGATGGCCGCCGCCCAAGCGGCCACGTGCCGCACGCCGAGCACGGCCTCGGCGCCGACGGCGTCGGCCACCAGCAAGAACAGGAGTGGCAGTGCCAGAAGATAGAGTCCGAGCGGCCACAGCAGCTCCGCCTCGCTGCCTCCCGCCATCGCCGCCACGGCCCAGAGCACCGCGCCCCCGAGCGCCAGCCACGCGAGCCAACCCCAGCCGCGCCAGCGCATCAGTGCGGTGCTGCCGGCCGTGACGAGCGCGACGTAGCCGAGCAGACCGGGGATCGAGGGATGCGGCGTGCTCACGATCAGCGGCACCCCATAAGCACCGGCGATGCCGAGCCAGGCCATGAACACGCCGTGCAGGAGCGACAGCAGCACCGTTACCGTTGCCACGAGCGCCAACAGCACGAAAGCCGCAAGCGGATTCACCAGGTGGTAGAGCCCGTGCGCGGCATAGAGACTCGCGAAGAGCGCGACCGAGCCCGCGGCGGCAAGCGCCGGCGGTATCGCGTCGGGCGCGCCGCCCGGCAGCGGCAAGCGCAGGTCGTGCCGGCGCACCCACTCGCTGAGGGCCCAGAGCGCCAAGCCCAGCACGATGCCCGCGCCCACCCGTGCCCCCGGACCGAACCAACCCTGCTCGATCGAGAATTTCACCAGGAAGTAGGCGCCGAAGGCCAAGGCGACGCCGCCGAGCCATACAGCCCAGCGCCGCATCACACGCTCCTCCAGCGACTCCCGTGGCACTGCCGGCGTCGGGGCAGCCGGTGCTTTCGCGGCGACCGGCTCTCGAGGCAGCGATGGTGGTGCCGCGGCCGCAGGCGGCGGAGCTACCGGCGTCAGCGGAGTCGCGGCTGCCGGCGCGACCGTCGGTGCGGCGGGGGACGGCACGGCTGCTCCGGTCCCCGCCAACACCGAGCGCAATCGTCCGAGCTCGAGCGTGAGCGCGTTGAGACGCTGGGCGACCCGGGCGCGCTCGCCGAGGTAGAGCACGACCAGCACGGGAAGGCCGAGCACCTCCAAGACGACCAGGACGGCCAGCAAGATCAGGAGGCCGTTCATCGCAGATCTACGACTGGTCGCCCATCTTGAGGGCGGCGATGAAGGCGGATTGGGGGATCTCCACCTTGCCGAACTGGCGCATGCGCTTCTTGCCCTCTTTCTGCTTGTCGAGCAGTTTTCGCTTTCGGCTGACGTCGCCGCCGTAGCATTTGGCGAGCACGTCCTTGCGGAGCGCCTTCACGGTCTCGCGCGCGATGATGCGCCCGCCGATCGCCGCCTGGATCGCGACCTGGAAGAGCTGGCGCGGGATCAGGTCCTTCAAGCGCTCGCACAGCGCGCGGCCACGCCGCTCGGCCTGCCGGCGGTG
>DASZHJ010000250.1:0-22781 GCA_035938015.1 Allostellaceae bacterium | reverse complement strand
CGACACACCGAACCTCCTCATCGATCGCAACCTGGAAGCGGCGACCATCATCTCCCTCCGCCGGGAGCCCGCTTGCTTCGCGTTCCTCAGCGCCTCCGCCGTCTCCGCGCCGATCCCGATCGACTCCCTGAACCTGGACCTCGCCTCGGTCGACTACTACGGCGGCCGCGCCTCGCTGTGGGCCACGCTGGAGATCCGCTCGGCTGCCACCAACGACGAGGCCACGGCCGTGCTCGGCTTCGACGAAAGCTTCCTTCGGCCTTTCACCCGCTCTCTCATCGAGGCAGCGACCACCCGCGCCGCGTTTCGCATGCTGATCCGGTCCGCGAGCGAGGATCGGCCGCGCTGCCGGGTCGTGGAATACGTCACCGGACCGGGCGTGCCGCTCCAGGAGCTGCTGATCTCGCCGCAGGACCAGGTCATGCTGATCTCCATGCAGGGCACCGAGGGCGGCGAGGAGACGTTGTTCCAACTGCCGCGCAGCGACAGCTTCTTGCGCACCTTCACCAAAATGGCGCATCAGGCCGACAAGGTTCTGCGCGAGACCCTCGCGGACACCGAGCGCCTGGCCCGCGGACGCGCGACCCAGGCCTCCTAAATCCCCGGCAACCGCGGCCCCTTGTCGGGGTCGCGGTATGCGACCCTTCCCTCCTCCACCGCAGCGCCGGGCGTCAACGTCGCGGGCTCGATTTTCCCGGCCCCGAGGATGTGGCGCACCTCGACGCCGCGCGCCAGCAGATAATCCGCGATGATGCGCCGGTGGCAGCGCCACCAGACCGCTTCCGCGCACATGATCGCGACGCGGCGCTTGCCGGTAAGAGCTAGCAGCGCCTCGAAGCCAGCCCCGAACTCGTCGGTCTCCGCGTAATCGGAGTAGGCTCGGAACGCCGCCTCGCGCCAGAGCGTATTGCGCGAGGGCGCTTTCGCGCCGGCCGCGCTGCGCCGGCCGCCAAGCGCTACCAGATGGCGATAGCCGATGCATTCCTTCTGGAGCGCGGGACCGAGCGCCTCTGCGTTGAACTGCGGATTGGTGCGCGAGCGCGGGAAGCGCCGGACGTCAGCGACAAGCTCGACGCCGCCCTCGCGCAAGAGCTCGACGAGCTCGCTGGTCGTGCGCGTGGAGTGCCCAACCGTGTGAACGATCATGTCCGTATCCTGCCGCAGCCGGTGGGGTCGGAGCCATAGGCAAATGGCGGCCGCGGTTGCTAGAGTGGGCGCGGATTCTCAACGCGCTCGAGGCCACGCCATGACGAACATCGCGCTCGAATTCGGCATGCAATTCTTCCCGGCTGTCGGGCCCGAGCAGAAATCGGCGGAGCAGTATTTTGAGGAATCGCTCAAGCTGATCGACTTCTGCGATCCCTATGGCTGGGGTCACGTCCGCACCGTCGAGCACTACTTCCACCCCTACGGTGGCTACTCCCCGAACCCGATCGTGTTCCTGACCGCGGCCTCTCAACGCACCAAGAAGGCGCGGCTCATCACCGGCGCGGTGCTGCCGATCTTCAACAGCCCGCTCAAGCTCGCGGGCGAGATCGGCATGCTCGACGCGATCTCCGGCGGCCGGCTCGAGGTAGGCTTCGCCCGCGCCTTCCTGCCGCACGAGTTCGCCCGCTTCGGTGTCAGCGTCAACGACAGCAAGGCGCGCTTCGCCGAGGGCATGGAGCAGGTGCGCCAGCTGCTGGAGCATGAGCAGGTCGCATCCGAGGGCACCTTTCACCGTTTCCCGTCGACCACCTCGCTGCCGAGGCCGACCCAACGACCGCGGCCGCAATTCTGGATCGCCGCCATCGCAACACCCGAGAGCTTCGAGAATGCGGGCAAACTCGGCCACTGGATCATGGCAATCCCCATGGCGGGCGGAAAGATGGCAGATCTGATCGGCCGCTATCGCGAGGCCTGGCGCTCGGCCGGACATAAAGGGCGGGGCCGGGTCATGCTGGCCTTCCACATGCTCTGCCACGAGAGCCGCGAGGAAGCAGCCGCGATCGCGCGCGAGCCGCTGAACCGCTATCTCCGCTCGTTGGTCGAGGCCGCCTCCGATTGGACCACCGGCATGTCCTCGGCGGACTATCCCGGCTACGACAAGCTCATCGAGGGGTTGAGTCGCGAGACCTTCGAGACGCAGACCGCCTCGGGCGCCGCCTGGGTCGGAACGCCCGCCGACCTCGTGGAGCAGGCGCACGAGTACTATCGCAAAGTCGGCGGCTTCGAGAGCGCGTCCTTGCAGGTGAATTTCAACACGATCAGCTACGAGCACGCGGCGCACTCCGTGCGCCTCTTCAGCGAGAAGGTGATCCCACGGTTCCCGCGCGCCTGACGACGCTCACGCTTCTCGCGCTGCTCACCATCGCCGGGCCAGCTTGGGCGCGCGAGCAGCTCGTCATCGGCGTCAGCCAATTTCCGCCGACGCTCAACCCCGCCATCGATGCGGTACTCGCCAAGAGCTATGTGCTCGGCATGGCGCGGCGGCCGATCACGGCCTTCGACGCGCACTGGCAGCTCGTCTGCATGCTCTGTGTCACGCTGCCCAATTTCGAGAACGGATTGGCGGAGCGCGTAGCGCTGCCGAACGGCAAAGAGGGCGTACGCCTCACCTACACCTTGCAGCCGAACGCCGCCTGGGGCGACGGCGTGCCTGTCAGCACGGAAGATGTGCTCTTCACCTACGAGGTCGGCAAGAACCCCAAGAGTGGCCTCTCCAATGCCGAGCTTTATCGCCGGATCGTCGATCTCCACGCGATCGACGCCAAGACCTTCAGCGTGACCCAAGACCGCATCGACTACGAGTACCAGGCGCTCGGCGATTTCGAGGTACTGCCCGCGCATATCGAGCGCGAGGCCTTCGCCGATCCCGTCAACTACCGCTTCCGCACCCGGTACGACACCGATCCCACCAATCCCGGCCTCTATTTCGGGCCTTATCGGATCACCGAGCTGGTGCCGGGCTCGCGTGTGGTGCTGGAGCGGAACTCGACCTGGTGGGGCCACCCGCCCGCCTTCGAGCGCGTCGTTGTATCGGTAGTAGAGAATACCGCGGCACTCGAGGCCAATCTGCTCGCGGGCTCGATCGACATGATCCCTGGCGAAGTCGGCATGATCTCGGTCGATCAGGCGCTCGCTTTCGAGCGCCGCCATGGCGACCGCTTCGTCGTCCTGACCAAGCCAGGCCTTTTCTACGAGCACGTGGCACCCAACCTCAACGATCCCATTCTTGCGGATTTACGGGTCCGCCAAGCGCTGCTCTACGGCCTCGATCGCGCCGGTATCAGCGAGGAGATGTATGGCGGCAAGCAACCGGTCGCCGACACACTTGTCCATCCTCTCGACTGGGTCCACACGGACGAGGTCCGCAAATACCCCTATGATCCCGCGCAGGCGCGCACGCTGCTGGAGGCCGCGGGGTGGCGTCCGGGCTCCGACGGGATCCGGCGCAACCAGAACGGCGAGCGGCTTTCGCTCGATCTCTCGACCACCTCGGGCAATCGCACGCGCGAGCTCTTGGAGCAGATCATGCAGAGCCAGTGGCGTGCGATCGGCGTCGAGGTGCATCTGCGCAACCAGCCCGCGCGCGTGCTATTCGGCGAGACGCTGCGCCAGCGCGCCTTCGACCTCGCCCTCTTCGGCTGGGTGAGCGCGCCCGAGAACGTGCCGAGGAGCGAGCTCAATTCGGAAGAGATCCCATCCGTCGAGAACGGCTACCGCGGACAGAACAACGTGGGTTATCGGAATGCCGAAATGGACAAGCTCATGGATCAGATCGAGATCACTCTCGATCGCGCCGAGCGCAAGCTGCTCTGGCACCGGCTGCAGCGGATCTATGCCGAGACTCTACCTGAACTGCCGCTGTTCTTCCGCGCCGACAGCTCCGTGCTGCCGAAATGGCTCGCGGGCGTAACGCCCACAGGGCACCTCAACACCTCGACTCTCTGGATCGAGGATTGGCACGACACGGCTGCAGCCACTCAATAGAGAGGGGCGCTGATGCCCTCGCTCGCGAAGGCGCGCTGCACCGCGGGTCGCGCTGCAACCGCCTCCAGGAGCCGACCGAGCTTCGGCAAAGTGCGGGCCGGTCGAGCGAAGCCGCGGCTCCAGCGCGCAAGCATCAGCAGATAGGGATCGGCGGCGCTGTAGCGCTTGCCGAGGAGGTAGGGACCGTGATCCCCGAGGCCCTGCTCGATCGTGTCGAACATGCCGCCGAGATGCTGCTCGGCATGGCGCTTCACGTCCGCCGCGCCCGCCTCGCTCGAAGCCCAGCGCTCTGGGTAGTAATACATGATCATCTCGGACTGGATGGTGTTCGTGAGGTAGATCAGCCATTTGTAGAAATGCGCGCGCTCGACACTGCCGAGCTCCGGCGCGAGCCGCGCCTCGGGATGACGATCGACGAGATGGAGGCAGATCGCGGCGGTCTCGTAGAGCACGAGGTCGCCGTCCACCAGGGTGGGGATGCGGCCATGCGGATTGAGCTTGAGATACTCCGGCGATTTGTGCTGTTGCCGGTCGCGATCGAGCAGCACCAGCTCGTATTTCGCGCCGATCTCCTCCAGCACCATGTGCGGCGCCAGATTGGCGTTACCGGGGTAGTAGTAGAGTTTGTACATGTGCGCGGGCTCCTCCCTTTGTGACGGCCCCAGTTTAGAGCGCCGGGCCGCGAGTTGGAACGGCTCGCTCGGCGGCACCGATGGCCCCTCGCCGCCGCGATAGCGGGGGAGAGGGAGGGCCCGATCGCTCGTCAGAGCGGTCGGGAGGGTGAGGTGGGGCGGCGACGTGCAACTATGTCTCTGTCAGGGGTTCATGCTCGAATGACGCAGCCCCACTTCACCTGGCCGCCGCTTGCGCGTCGGCTACCCGCTCCCCCGCTTACGCGGCGGAGAGAGGTTTACGCAACGCGGCGCTCCTGGGAAAACCGTGGCATGACCGAGGCACCGGCCACACGCACACAATGACCAGCCACATCCTGCGGCGCCTGCTCGAGTCCGTGATCGTAGTTGCCCTCATGTCCTTCGTGATCTACGGCCTCATCGGCTTGATGCCCGGCGATCCCATCGACCTCATGCTGGGGTCCGATCCGCACCTGACCTCCGCCGACGTGGCGCGGCTCAAGGCGCTGATGGGGATCGATCAGCCGCTGCTCAAACGCTATGCCGCCTGGGCGACGGCGGCGCTCTCGGGCGATCTCGGCTACTCCCGTCTCTACGTCCGGCCGGCGCTCGCGGCGCTGGCGGCGCCGTTGGGGCGGAGCGCGCTGCTCATGGGCGCGAGCTTCGTGCTCACCCTCGGCGTGGCCTTGCCGCTCGGCATCTTGGCGGCGCTGCGGCCGCGCTCGCGGGTCGACCATGCGGTCAATCTCGCCTGCTTCGCCAGCATCTCGTTGCCGAGCTTCTGGATCGGGCTGATGCTGATCCTGGTGTTCGCGGCGAGTTTGGGCTGGCTGCCGGCGGGCGGCATCGCCGATGTCGGCGGCGGCGGGCTCGGCGATCGCGTGCGACATCTGCTGCTGCCCGTGGCGACCTTGACCATCGTGGGCTTTGGCACGTTCGCGCGCTATATGCGCGCGGGGCTGCTCGACGTGCTGAGCCAGGACTTCATCCGCACAGCGCGCGCCAAGGGAGCCAGCGAGCGCCGGGTCATGCTGGGTCATGCGTTCCGGAACGCCATCACGACCGTCGTGACCATCGTGGCGCTCTCCTTCGGCGGCTTGTTCTCGGGCGCGCTGGTGACCGAGACCCTCTTCGCCTATCCCGGCATGGGCAAGCTCATCTACGACGCCGTGATCGGCAACGACTACAACCTGGCGCTTGCCGCGCTGCTGCTTGCCACCATCATGACGTTGCTGGCGAACCTGGCCGCCGACATTGCCAATGCGGCGATCGACCCTCGGATAACCTACCGGTGATCGCGCTTACTCCCAACGGCCGGCTCTTCGCGCGTCGCTATGCGCAAAATCGTGCGGCGGTGGCGAGCGCCTGGCTGCTGCTGGCGCTCGCGCTTGCGGCGTTCCTGAGTGGCGCACTGCAGGCGGCGCTGGGATTCGCGACCGACGCGGTCGACCTCCATCACCGTCTGGCCGCACCCTCCCTTACGCATCCGCTCGGCACGGATGAGCTCGGTCGAGACTTGATGTTGCGGCTGCTCGAAGGCGGACGGATCTCCCTCGAGGTTGGCATCGCCGGCGCGCTCGCCGCCGCCGTGCTCGGCACGGCGATCGGTGTCATCGCGGGCTATCGCGGCGGACTCATCGACGGCTTGCTCATGCGAATGACCGACGCCGTGATCGCGCTGCCGCTGCTGCCGCTGCTGATCGTGCTTGCCGCCATCGATCTCCGAAAGCTCGGCGTGCCGGCGGAACTCGCGCGCTCAGAGGTGGCGAGCCTCTATCGGATCGTGGCGCTGGTGGCGCTGGTCGGCTGGACCACCGTGGCACGGATCGCGCGCGGCGCCACGCTCTCGCTGAAGGCGCAGGATTATGTGCGTGCGGCTGTCGGGCTCGGGGCTACCCCAACGCGCATCATGCTGGCGCACGTCTTGCCGAACCTCGCCTCGCCCGTGATCGTCGCGACCGCCCTCTCGATCGGCAACGTGATCCTCTTGGAGTCCGTGCTGAGCTTCCTAGGCCTCGGCATCGCGCCGCCGCTCGCGAGCTGGGGCGCCATGCTTTCGGGCGCGCAGGAAACCATCACGATTGCCCCGCTGCTCGCGGTCTATCCAGGCCTGCTCATCTTCCTGGTGGTGGTCGCCTGCAACCTCGTGGGCGACGGCCTCCGGGACGCGCTCGATCCACGGGCGTTCCGCGCGAAGGTCCCGCCTTGAGGTGGCTTGCACTGGATCAGTGTGCAGCCTAGAGTTGAGTGGGGCAGGGCATGTCGGGGGACACGTGATCAGGTTATTGGGCACGCTTGCGGCCGTCGCCATGATGGCTGGCGTGGGCGGGTGCGCGTCGGTCATCTCTGGAACCTCGCAAACTCTGACGCTCGATACCGTGCCCTCCGGCGCCAATTGCAGCTTGAGCCGAAAGGGCCTGGTGATCGGACGAGTGAATCCCACACCCGGCGGCGTCTACGTGCAGCGCACCCACGACGACATCACCGTCAGCTGCACCAAGGAGGGCTATCAGACCGGCTCGTTCCTGAACAAGTCCGGCCTGGAGGCTGCCACTTTCGGCAACATCATCCTCGGGGGACTCGTGGGCGTGTTCGTCGACGCCGCCTCGGGCGCGAACAACAAATACGACGAGAAGATGCGCATCGTTCTGGCGCCGACGGATGAGACGTTGCGCGCGACCTCGCCTCCCGACGGGGCCCTAGCACCAACCGCAGAGTTCCGCTGCCCGGCCGCGGGTACCGTTATCCGAAACTCCACGGGCGCGCGTCTGACATTTACCGAGGCAAACGGCTTCCGCTGCAGCTACACCGACGAGGCCGGGCAGAAGCACGAGCGATACGCGGTGTTCGCCGACGGACATGGGAAGCTCGCCAGGAAGGAGATGGACGCGCTCTGGCCGCTGAAGGTGGGCATCACCGTGTCGTTCCAAATCGGTGACAGCAACACCGTACAGGTATCGGACCGTTACTTCGTCCGCGACATTCAGGAGACATTCAGCGTCGGCCGTCAGGAGCGCATCACCGTGCCTGCGGGGACATTCGACACGTTCGTCATCGACTGGACCGAGCAAGAGACAGGACCCAATCCAACTGTAGCCCAGACGACGCTCTGGTACGCGCCGGGTGTCGGTTACGTCGTGAAATCGTCCGTCCACATGCTCAACAACAACCAGGTCAGCTCCCTCAGCGCGACGCGGTATATCGGCATGACTTACGACGTGATGGAGATCGCAATGCCGAACGGGCAGCCGCTTCCGGTCGCGGCGACCCCGGCACCTCCGGCTCGGGCAGCAACGCCCGCGACGCCACCCGCAACCCCCGCAGCGAGCAACGTGCCCCAAGCTGCGCCCGCGCTCACGCCGGAAGAGCGCCTCCGCGCGCTCGAGCGGCTTCGAGACCAGCATCTGATCACGCCGGAGGAATATGAGACCCGCCGGAAGGCCATCCTCAACTCGTTATGATTGGCCCGAGCCTGCCTCGAGCAACAGGCGGACTCTGCGTTACCTGGCGCTCGGCATCGCGTTGGTGCTCGGTGCCTGCGCATTCGACGTCATTCAAGTAAGGCAAGTCCCGGCTCCGCTCGAGGCCATCTCGAGTCCGGCACCGGAATGGACTCTGTCGCAGGATGCGAACGTGCGGCTGCGCGAAGGGTTTGCCGCGCTACTGAAGGCGGGAACCACGTGGCGCGCGATCGGGCACATCCCTCAAGGCGACGTGTTCCGCACGAGCGACCAGATCGTAACGGTGGAAGCGTCGAACGTATACGAGGCCGCGCTCGTGTTGAACGCGGACGTCGTCGCCGGATTCTATCTGATGGTCGAGCACACCTTCACCGCGGCCGATCCGCCGGTTCAGATCAAGCGCGCGATCCGGTCGCCGTAACGCATCTTCGGCAAGTGCGCCCAAAGGGGGGTTAGATGGCAATTCTTAGAATGATGGGAAGGCCGGTCATCGCCGGACTACTCGCGCTCTTGCTCGCCGCGTGTGCCAGCGGTCCGCAGTTCTCTCAAATGCAGGGCAGCCTGCCTGCGCTCTCCGCGGACAACGGGCGCATCTTCGTCTATCGCTCGACGGTCCTCGGCGCCGCCATTCAGCCCTCGGTGAAGATCAACGGCGATGTCGTCGGCAGCGCCGTACCGCGCGGGTTCTTCTACGTCGATCGTCCACCCGGCGACTACGAGATCACCACCATCACGGAAGTGACGCGCACCCTGAGCTTGCACTTGGAGGCCGGACAGACTCGGTATGTTCGGCTCGGCATTTCGATTGGTTTCTTCGTCGGCCACGTATATCCGGAATTGCTCGACGGTGCTGCGGGCGCAGCGGAGATCCAGGAGCTGCACTACATCGGCAAGTAAACAAGCACACATAGCAAGAGTTCAAACCAGCTCGACCAGAATCTGATCACGCCGGAGGAATACGAGACGCGGCGGAAGGTGATCCTCGACGGTCTCTGATCGTCGCGCTTACTTCAGCACCCGCTCCACCAGCCGCGCCCAATAGCTGGCGCCGGTGGTCAGCACCTCGTCGTTGAAGTCGTAGTGCGGATTGTGCAGGCCCGCGCTCTCTTCGCCGTTGCCGATCAGCACGTAGCAACCGGGCCGCGCCTGCAGCATGAAGGCGAAATCCTCGGCCCCCATGCTGGGCGTAAAGTCGCGCAGCACATTGCCGGGTCCCGCGACCTCGGCCGCGGCGCCAGCGGCGATCTCGGTCTCCTTCTCCGTATTGACGGTGGGCGGATAGCGCCGCTCGTAGCGCACGCGAACCTTGGCGCCCTGCGAACTCGCGACACCCTCCGCGATGCGGCGGATGCCGTCCTCGATCGTGTCTTGCACCTCGCGCTTGAAAGAGCGAGTGGTCCCACGCAAGACGACCTCGTCGGGGATCACGTTCCAGGTGTCGCCGCCATGGACCTGCGTCACGCTCACCACCGCGCCGTCGAGCGGATGAGTGCTACGGCTGCGGATAGTCTGCAGTGCCAGCGTAATCTGCGCCGCCGTCACCACGGGATCGATGCCGGTGTGCGGCATGGCGCCGTGCGCGCCTTTCCCCTCAACGACGATCTCGAAGATGTCCGAGGAGGCCAGCAGCGGTCCCGAGCGCACCGCGAATTGGCCCACTGGCAGACCCGGCCAATTGTGCATGCCGTAGACCGCTTCGACCGGGAATTTCTCGAACAGCCCCTGCTCCACCATGACGCGGCCACCGGCCTCGTTCTCCTCGGCGGGCTGGAAGATGAAATGCACGGTGCCTGCGAAGTTCCGGGTCTCCGCGAGATAACGGGCGGCGCCCAGCAGCATGGTGGTGTGCCCATCGTGCCCGCAGGCGTGCATCTTGCCCTTGTGCGTGGAGCAGTGGTGGAAGCCATTCTTCTCGTGCACGTCGAGCGCGTCCATATCCGCGCGGATCGCAATGGCGCGGGGACCCGGACGCGAGCCCTTCAGGGTCCCGACCACGCCGGTGCCCGCAAGTCCACGATGGATCTCAATGCCGAAATCCTGCAGGCGCTTTGCGACGACATCCGAGGTGCGCTTCTCCTCGAAGGCGGTCTCGGGATGCGCGTGAATGTCGCGCCGCCAGGCGGTCAGATCGTCATGAAAATCGGCGATGCGATTCAGGATGGGCATGGCGCCTCGCGATGATGCCTTCGTGTATCCTAGGCACCATCATACCCAAAGCCCCGGTATCCCGCGTCATGCGCAATTTGCATCAGAGCCCATCGGTGCCGGCACCGCAGACGAGCGCGCAAACGGTCTCGGTTGGCTTCGGCTTGTAGCGGCCGCAGAGCAGCAGGGCGAGGCTGGCGGCGCCGCTGAGCTCCGCGGCGATGCCGTGCTCGAACCAGAGCCAGCGGGCGGCCTCACGCATTTCCTCGTCGCTCACCAGCATGATCTCGTCGACGTGCTTGGTGATGATCTCTAGATTGAGGGCAGCGCTCATGCGGGGCGCGAGCGTGCCCGCGGCCGTGTCGATGCGCGGCAGCTCCACCAGCTTCCGCGCCTTCAGGCTCTCATAGAGGGTAGGCGCTCCGGTTGGCTCGATGCCGATCACCTTGATCTGCGGTCGAACCGCCTTGACCGCGAGCCCTATCCCCGCGATGAGCCCACCGCCCCCGATCGCCACCAACACGGTGTCGAGGTCGGGCGCTTGCTCCAGGATCTCGAGCCCGAGGCTCCCCTGCCCCGCGATCACCCGCGGGTCCGCGAAGGGATGGATGTACGTGAGGCCGTGGCGCTCAGACTCTTCGAGCGCCGCGCGATTGGCTTCGTCCCAGACGGCACCCTCGACCACGACATTGGCGCCCCAGGCCTTGAGCTTCGCGATCTTGGATTTGGGCGCGCTGGTGGGCAGAAAGATCGTCGCGGGCGCGCCCGCGACATAGCCGGCATAAGCGACGGCGAGGCCGTGATTGCCGCCGGAGGCCGTTATGATGCCGCGGCGGATCTCGTCAGCCGCGAGCGAGCGCAGCGTGTTCATCGCGCCCCGCGGCTTGAAGGAGCCGGTGACCTGCAGGCATTCGAGCTTCAGGAGCACCCGGCCCCCAAGCCGCGTTTTGTCGTGCTCAGCCGGCACCAGGGGCGTGCGGCGTACTTCGTTTGCGACGGTTTTCGCGGCCGCGCGGATCGCGGCGATGTCGGGAGCCGATGTCATGGGTCTATCCCAAACGAGTTGTTGCGATCAGGGGCGTCGCGGGGAGGCGACCTTCCTCGACGCCGTGACAGGCGACAAGCGCGTCAGTGTCGGCCCTGAGCTCCGGTCGCTCGCTCCGGCAGCGCTCATTGGCGAAGGGGCACCGCGGATGAAAGGCGCAGCCCGAGGGTGGGTCGATTGGGTTCGGCACCTCGCCGCCCACCGGCTCGCGCCTGCGCCCCGACAGCGTGAGATCCGGCAAGGTGTCGAGCAGCATGCGTGTATAGGGATGCCGCGGCCGTGCGAACAGGGTCGCGGTATCCGCGACCTCAACGAGCCGGCCCAGGTACATCACACCGACACGGTCGGAAATGAAATAAACCACCGCGAGGTTGTGGGAAATGAAGAGATAAGTGAGGCCGAGCCGGCGCTGCAGCTCCTTCATGAGATTGAGAATCTGCGCCTGCACGGAGACATCGAGCGCCGAGGTGGGCTCATCCGCCACCAGGAACTCAGGCTCGGTGGCGAGCGCGCGGGCAATCGAGATGCGCTGGCGCTGCCCGCCGGAGAATTCGTGGGGATAACGGTCGCCGTCGGCTGGCGCGAGCTTCACCTGCTCCAGCAATTCGGCGACGCGCGCGCGGATCGCCGCCTCTCCCTTGCGCAGTCCGTGGGTGCGGATGGGCTCCGCCACGATCGCGCGCACCCGCCAGCGCGGGTTGAGACTGGCGTAGGGGTCCTGGAAGATCATCTGGATGCGCCGGCGGAGGGGCAAGATCTCGGCGCGGCTCCGGAGCTCCGCGAGATCGACCCCGTCGAACTCGATCCGGCCGCGGGTCGGCGTGTAAAGTCCCACGACCAGCCGCGCCACCGTTGATTTGCCGCAGCCGGACTCGCCCACCAGCGCGAAGGTCTCACCCCGGCGGATCGCGAAATTGAGCCCGTCCACCGCCTTGAGCGCAAGCCGCGGCCGGCGCTCGATCACGCGATTCAACAGCGGCGGCGAAACGTCGAAATACCGCGCGAGCCCGGTGACGCTCAGGAACGGCGCAGCGGCGGCGTCATCAGCCATGAGATCGATCGGGGTCGAGCATTTGAAGTTAGGCTTACCATGGCAGAGGCGGCGTTACAGTCGAGAGCACGGACCGTTGTAGACTGAGCGTCGGACGCATTTAGGAACTTTGCTAAGTCACGAAATTAAGTCAAGTCCCTCGAAGCGTACCGAAGGAGGTTCCGTATGGTGCGTCATCGCCCCGACCGTTTGAAGGACATCGCCGGCATCGGCGTCGATCGCATGGGCTCGATCGCGGATGCCTCGGGCCGCGATTTCCTGCGGCTGGAGAATCTCGACGTGGATATCCCGCCGGACCCAGCCGCGATCGACCGCACGCGTGCGGCGTTGGCAGAGGATGCTGCGAATTCTTATCTGCCCTTTGTTGGGCAAGCCCGGCTGCGGGAGGCGGCGGCGCGCCACGTGTCCGGGCTCTCGGGCGTGCCCTACTCCGGCGAGCGCAACTGCGTTATCGCGGCCGGCGGGCTCTCCGGCATCCTCAACGTGCTGCTCGCCACCGTCGATGTCGGCGACGAGGTGGTTCTCACCGATCCGACTTACGCCGGCCTGATCAATAGGGTGCGGCTCGCGGGCGGCATTCCGCGTTTTGCGACGTTCGCCTTTACGCCGGGCGCGCCCTGGCAACTCGATCACGTCTCGCTCAGCGCAGCCGTTGGCGCCAGGACGCGGGCGATGCTGCTGATGTCGCCGTCGATGCCCAGCGGCGGCTACCTCGACCGAGCCGATTGGGAGCTGGTGGCCAAGCTTTGCGTCGAGCGCGACCTCACGTTGATCCTCGATGCCGCGATGGAGCGCCTCCTGTTCGACGGCCGTGCGGTCGTGCATCCCGCAGGTCTGCCGGGAATGGCCGAGCGGACCATTACCGTGGGATCCGCGGCCAAGGAGTTGCGCATGATCGGCTGGAGGGTCGGCTGGATCGTGGCACCCGAGAGTTACATGCCGGACCTCGTGGCCGTATCGATGGCGAATGTCGTGGTGCCCGTGGGCATCGCGCAGGACGCCGCCGCGGTCGCCCTTGCGGCCTCGCACGGGACGCTGCCGGCCTACGTGGCGGAATTGGAGCGGCGACGCGATGTCATGGTCGCGGAGCTCGCAGGACTGCCGGCGGGCGTGCCCGCGGGCGGCTGGTCCATGCTGCTCCGCGTTTCCGACTATGGGATCGACGGCGCAACCATGTCCGAGCGCCTGCTCGAGCAGGGCGTCGCCGCGACGGCAATGGCCGGCTGGGGCGAGATCCACGGCGCCCAATACATCCGCTTCGTTTTCGCCAACGAGCCCGCGGTGCGTCTCAGAAGCGTGGGCGAGAAAGTCCGGAGAGCACTCCGCCTCTGAAAGCGCAGGGCTATTTCTCGGCCCGCGCCTCTCGCTTGAGCCATGCGCAGAACGTCCGCGCTGCGCGGCTCAGAGTGCCGCGCAGCGGGGTCACCAGCCAATAGGCCGGACCGGTCGGCACCGATGCCGCGAAGGGTCGAACGAGGTGCCCCGACTTGAGATCTGGAGCTGCCAGACGCGCCCGGGCAAGTGCCACGCCTTGCCCACCCACCGCGGCCTGCAGCAGGAGCGCGGTGCTGGCAAAATGGGGGCCGCGCTCATAGGCTGGTCCCGAGAGATCCACGGACGCGAGCCAGTGCGACCACGCAGCCTGCCGGTCGTTGTCATGGAGTAGCGTCACGTCAGCAAGGTCGGCAGGCCGCCGCAAACGGTCCGCCAGGGCTGCTGCGCAGACTGGAAACAGCTCGTCATCCATCAGCGGCTCGGCGTTGACGCCACTCCAAGGTCCTGCGCCCATGCGGATTGCAAGGTCCGCGCCAGCGCCGGGCCAAGGCTCGACCAAGACCTGGGTCTCGAGCACCCAAATCTCAACATCCCGGTGGCGCGCGCGGAAGCGCGGCAGGCGCGGCAACAGCCATTTGGCGGCGAACGAGGATGTGGTGCTGATCCGCACCACCGGCGCCTCGGCGGCCGCTGTAAGCTCGCGCGTTGCGGCATCGAGCAGGTCGAAGGCCTGCTCGGCACTGCCGGCATAGCGCTTGCCGTCTTTCGTCAGCACCAGACGGCCGCCCTCGCGCGTGAAGAGTGGACGCGAAAGCCGATCCTCCAGAACCTTGATCTGTCGGCTGATCGCGCCGTGGGTGACGCCAAGCTCGCCCGCCGCGGCGACGGTGCTGCCAAGCCGGGCCGCCGCCTCGAAGGCGCGCACGGCGCTCAGTGGCGGCAGCTTGCGGCGGGGCAACCTGTGACTTTTGCTCACAGGGACGGAGAATTACTCGATTGCGTCATGAGGTCCAGCGCCCTCACCTCTCGGATCATGTCCTTTCACGCCTGGACGCTGTTCCTCGCGGTCGCGCTGACCGCCGTTCTGTCGCCCGGCCCAACCATGTTGGCGATCCTCGGGCACGCGCTGGCGCGAGGCGGCGCCGAGACCATGCCGGTGGTGATCGGAAACGCCGCTGGGGCCGTGTTGATGATGGCCGCCTCGGTGTTCGGGCTTGCCGCGGTGATCGCATCGATTCCGCACGGACTCACCGCGCTCAAATGGGCGGGAGCACTCTATCTGCTCTGGCTCGGACTCAAATCTTGGCGGGTAGCCGCTCCCGCGGCGAGCGCCGCTCCCCTAAGCGCGGCCAACCGTGGCGGCGCATTCATCCGAGGACTGCTGATCGCGCTGGGCAATCCCAAGGCGATTCTGCTGTTTGGCGCGGTGCTGCCGCAATTCGTCGATGGCGGACGTGCGCTGGCACCGCAGTTCGCGATGCTGACCGTGACATTCGTGGGTCTCGAGCTGGTGGTTACGACCGCCGTGGCTTTCGGAGCCGATACCCTCGGGCCTATGCTTCGGGGCGCGGGACGGACGCGCCTCGCCGACCGGATCGGCGGCTCCGTGCTGATCTTGGCCGCGCTCGCCGTCGCCGCCACATCCCTCAGCGAGGTCGCATCATGAGCGAATCCAACCAAACCACGCGCCGGCCGAAGGTCGTCGGCATGAACCATATCGCTCTCGAGGTCGGTGACGTCGAGGCGGCGCTGGAGTTCTACGGCAAGATCTTCGAGTTCAAACTCAGAGGCCGCAGCAAGGGTCAGGCCTTCATCGATATGGGCGATCAGTTCATCGCACTGATGGAGACCGCTGCGCCCCACGAAGACCAGCAGCGGCATTTCGGCGTGGTGGTGGACGACCGGGCCCAGGTGCGCGCGCTTGCCGAGGCGGCCGGGGCCCGGATGGTGCCGGGCCCGTTCCTGGATTTCCTCGACCCCTGGGGTAACCGCATCGAGGTCGTCGAATACGCCAAGATCCAATTCACCAAAGCGCCCCACGTGCTCCGCGGCATGGGCCTGGTGCTCGAGAAGAGCGAGAGCGCGAGACGCGAGCTCGCCGAGAAGGGCATGGCGCCCTAGGTCAAACGTCCGCCACGTAGAGCCAGCACGCGGCCCGGCTTGCGCCAGCGGGCATCAGCTCCGGGCGCTCGCGGCGGCAGCGGTCGAAGGCATGGGCGCAGCGGGGATGGAAGGCGCAGCCGGGCGGCACCGCGCCCACGCGCGGCATGGCGCCCTCGATCTGCGCCAGGTGGTCGCGCGCCCCCCCGATCGCGGGAATGGCGCCCATCAGCCCAACCGTATAGGGATGCTTCGGGTTCTTTACGACGTCGCGGAGTGCCCCCAGCTCGACGATGCGGCCGGCATACATCACGGCGACGCGATGCGCGGTCTCGGCGATGACGCCCATATCGTGCGTTACCAGCATCACCGCGGTACCATGCTCCCGGCAGAGCCGCTTCAGGAGCGCGATGATCTGCGCCTGGATCGAGACGTCGAGGGCGGTGGTGGGCTCGTCGGCGATGACGAGGCGCGGATTGGCCGCGAGTGCGAGCGCGATCACCACGCGCTGACGCATGCCGCCGGAGAACTGGTGGGGATAGTGGCCCATGCGTTGCTCGGCGCCGGGAATACCCACCTCGTGCAAGAGCGCAAGCGCACGGGCGCGCGCCGCGCCGGCATCGAGATCGAGGTGGACGCGGATGGTTTCGATGAGCTGCCGGCCTATCGTGTAAAGCGGATTGAGAGATGTGAGCGGGTCCTGGAAGATCGCGCCGATCTGCTTGCCGCGGATCCTGCGCATCTCCTCGGGCGGCAGGTTGTCGATGCGCCGGCCGTCGAAGCGGATCTCACCGGCGGCGATCCGTCCGGGTGGCTCCAGCAATCCGATGATCGCCGAGCCCGTCAGCGACTTGCCCGCGCCGGATTCGCCGACCACGCCCAGCACCTCCCCCTCGCCGATGCTGAAGGAGAGGCCGTCCACCGCCGTGAGCAAGCCGCGTCGGGTCGGGAATTCGACTTTGAGATCCTCGACTTCGAGGAGTGCCTTCGGCATCAGCGAAGTTTTGGATTGAGCGCGTCGCGCAGCCAATCGCCGAGCAGGTTCACCGCCAGCGCCAAGCCCGCGAGCGCCACCGAGGGGAAGAGGATCATCCACCACTCGCCCGAGAACAGATAGGCTTGGCCGACGCGGATCAGCGTGCCCAGGGATGGCTGCGTCAGCGGCAACCCCACTCCGAGAAAGGAGAGCGTCGCCTCGTTGATGATGGCGACCGCGAGATTGATGGTGGCGATTACCAGGACCGGACCGGCGACGTTGGGAAGCACGTGGCGGAGAGCGATCGCGGCCGGATGGACTCCGATGACACGTGCGGCCTGTACGTATTCACGATTGCGCTCGACCAGCGTCGAGCCCCGCACGGTGCGCGCGAATTGCACCGAGGGCAGGACCGTCACCGCGAGCACCACGACGTAGAAGGCGATCTGGTCCTGTTGGTCATGCGGCAATAGGCTGCGCGCGATCCCGTCGATCAGCAGCGCGATCAGGATCGCCGGGAAAGACAGCAGCACATCGCAGATTCGCATGATGAGCGTGTCGACCCAGCCGCCGGCGAAACCCGCGAGCAGGCCGAGGCTGACGCCGACCATGAGGGCGAGCAGGACGGCGGCGAAACCGACCATGATCGAGGCGCGCATCCCGTAAAGCACCGCCGACAGCACGTCGCGGCCTTGATCGTCGGTGCCGAGCGGATACTCCCAGCTCCCGCCAGAGATCCAGGCCGGCGGATTCTGAGAGTCGAGGATGCTGAGGCTCGCGAGGTCGAAGGGATTGTGAGGCGCGATCCAGGGGCAAAGCAGCGCGCTCGCGACGAGAACCACGGCGACGATCGCAGCGGTTATCGTCACCGGAGATTGCCGGAAACCGTAGAAGAGATCACTGTCGAGCGCGCGGCGGAGCGCGCCCTCTTGCACGGGCGCGGCTGGCCTCGCCTCGAGCCGCTCGCTCTCAGTGACCATGACCGGCCGCTGCCGCGCGGTCGAGGCGCAACCTCGGATCGACGGCGTAATAGAGCAGATCGACGATCAAATTGATCGCCACAAAGAATGCCGAAACCAGCATGAGGTAACACGCCATCACCGGCACGTCCGCGAAGCCGATCGCCTGCACGATCAGAAACCCCATGCCCGGCCACTGGAACACGGTCTCGGTGATGACCGAGAAGGCGATGATCTGGCCGAGCTGCAAACCGGTGATGGTGATCACCGGCACAAGCGTGTTCTTGAGCGCATGGCCGAAGTTCACGATCCGGCGGGGGAGCCCGCGGGCGCGCGCGAATTTGATGTAGTCGGTGCGCAGTACCTCCAGCATCTCCGAGCGCACCAGGCGCATGATCAGGGTCATCTGAAAGAGCGCCAGCGTAATCGCCGGCAGGATCAGCGCCTTGATGCCGGATAGGGTGAGAAGTCCGGTACTCCACCAGCCCAAGTGCACGACCTCGCCGCGCCCGAAGGACGGCAACCAACCCAGCACCACCGCGAAGACCCAGATCAACAGGATGCCCGTGAGAAAGGTGGGCAGCGAGACGCCGATCAGCGACACCGCCATGACAATGCGCGATAGCCAGGTGTCGCGATGAAGTCCGGTATAGACACCCATGGGCACGCCGATGAAGAGCGCGAGCAGCGATGCCACGGTCGCGAGTTCCAACGTCGCAGGCAGCCGCTCCGCTAACAGCTGCTGCACCGGTCGCGCATACTGGTATGAGATCCCGAAATTGCCCTGGGCGGCACGGCCGAGGAAACGCCCGAACTGCACCATGAAGGGATCGTCGAGACCGAGTTGGTGGCGAAGCTGCGCGCGTTCGATCGCCGACGTGTCCTGGCCGACCATGCTGGCGAGGGGATCGCCGATGTAGTTGAAGAGGCCGAAGGCAATGAATCCCACCGTCAGCATGACGGCAACGGATTGACCTATGCGGCGGATAATGAAGGCGATCATGCCAGAGGCGCTGCCCGAGGTGACTCGCGCGCCGATCGCGCGGCGTGGCCGCGATGCCCGGAAGATAGGCGCCGTCCGGCGCCTGTCAATCTTGCCGGGAGGTCGGCCGCCTGTTTGCCCTTGCTGCGAGCCGCTTGGCGCGGCGGGCGAGCGATTCCGCCTTGAGGCGCAACATCACCTCCTGGCGGTAGTCGGCGTCGATGACAAGGCGCTCGAGGTCGAGAGCCTCCTCTGGCGTCTCATTGGGCGAGCGAGACATCGATATCGCCCTCGCTGTGCGTGGTGGGCCCGCGCAACGATGCGACAGCCGAGAGGCCTCCGCTACGCGCAATTCTCCGAATCCGCATCAACCTCGGGACAAGCCTGTTGATATCCTCTGGATGACCCGGGTGCATATTCCGGCAACCGGCTGCAGAACATGGACTTTTAGCGGCAGGTGCGACGGAGCGCCGCAGGTGGGCAAATGTTACGGTGAGGCCTTAGGCGAGAACTCAACTCAGCCAAGAGTTTGACTTGGCTGAGCGTTCCGGACGATAGTGGCGGCCAGTCTACGCCCCGCGTTCCCTTGCAGAAAGGCCTAGCCATGGATCGAGGCAATTCGGCCGCGAGCCGCGATATTGCGTTCCAGCTCCACCCGTACACACACCTGAAGAAGCACGAAGCCGAGGGTCCGCTGGTGCTCACCGAGGGCAAGGGCGTGTTCGTTACGGACGAGAACGGCAAGAAATACATCGAGGGTCTGGCCGGGCTCTGGTGCGTCTCCCTGGGCTATGGCGAAGAGCGGCTCATCGAGGCCGCAACCAAGCAGATGCGAACCCTCCCCTACTCCCACATCTTCAACCACAAATCCCACAATCCCAGTATCGACCTGGCCGAGCGGCTGTTGCGACTGCTGCCGGTGAAGATGTCGAAGGTGTTCTTCAACAACTCGGGCTCCGAGGCGAACGACACCGCGGTCAAGCTGGTCTGGTACTACAACAATGCGCGCGGCAAGCACCGCAAGAAGAAGATCATCGCGCGCATGCGTGGTTACCATGGGGTCACGGTGGCGGCAGCGAGCCTGACGGGGCTGCCCAACAATCACCGCGACTTCGATCTGCCGATCGCGAACATCCGGCACGCCGATTGCCCGCACCACTATCGCTTCGCCAAGCCCGGCGAGAGTGAGGAGCAGTTTGCGACCCGGCTTGCCGAGAGCCTCGAGGCGCAGATCCTGCGCGAGGACCCTGAGACCGTCGCAGCCTTCATCGCCGAGCCCGTGATGGGAGCGGGCGGCGTTGTCGTCCCGCCCAAGACCTACTTCGACAAGATCCAGCCCGTCCTCAAGAAATACGACGTGCTGTTCATCGCCGACGAGGTGATCTGCGGCTTCGGCCGGACCGGGCGCCTGTTCGCCAGCGAGACCTTCAATCTCAAACCCGACATCATCACCTGCGCCAAAGCGCTCTCCTCGGCTTACATACCGATCTCCGCAACGATCATCTCCGAAGCGATCTACCAAGCCTGCGTCAGCGAGAGCGAGAAAATCGGCGTGTTCGCCCATGGCTACACGTATTCAGGCCACCCCGTTGCTTCCGCGGTGGCGAACGAGACGCTCAAGATCTACGAGGAGCGTGACATCGTTGGTCACGTGCGCAAGGTGATGCCGCGCTTCCAGGATGCGTTCCGGCGCCTGGGCGACAGCCCGCTGGTGGGCGAGGTCCGTGGCATTGGCCTCATGGGGGCCGTCGAATTGGTGCAGGATAAGGCTACCAAGCAACCCTTCGACCCCGCGCAAGGCGTGGGCAACATGGTGCAGATGCGCGCTCAGGAGCACGGCCTGATCTGCCGCGCCATGGGCGACAACGTGGCGCTCTGCCCGCCGCTCATCATCGCCGAGCCCGAGATCGACGATATGTTCAAGCGCCTCGGCCGCGCGCTCGACGACGTCGCCAAGGCCCTCGGGCGCCTGGGTCTGGCCTCCGTCGCATAAGGGCTCGGAGCCTTCTGCAGCGAACCCCTTCTCCCGCGCTAGGGCACGGGAGAAGGATGTTCGATCGCGGCCCTACCGGCGGACGATGGTCACGCCCCCTCTCGGCACGATGTGTTCAGGTTGTCGTATCAGAACGGGCCGTGCGCGACATGAAGGTTCGCGACCGACGGCCCTGATCGCAGTATAGGTCACGCCAGGCGGTCGCGACGGCGGGCACCGGTCATGGACTTCGAAGGCTTCTTCAAGAATCGGTTGGACGGGCTCAGGGCCGAGGGGCGCTACCGCGTCTTCGCGGAGCTCCGGCGCCACGCGGGCGCATTTCCGAGCGCGAGCCATCGCCATTTGGGCGAGGACATCACCGTCTGGTGCTCCAACGACTATCTCGGAATGGGCCAGCATCCCGCAGTGCTGGCGGCCATGCATGATGCCATCGATCGTAGCGGCGCGGGCGCGGGCGGCACTCGCAACATCTCCGGCACCACGCCTTATCACGTAGCGCTCGAGCAGGAGTTGGCGGATCTGCACGGCAAAGAAGCGGCCCTGTTATTCACCTCCGGCTATGTCGCCAATGAAGCCGCGCTGGCGACGCTCGGCAGCCAAATTCCAGGCTGCATCATATTCTCCGATGCGTTCAATCACGCGTCGATGATTCAAGGCATCCGCCATAGCGGCGCCGACAAGCGGATCTTCCGGCACAATGATCCCGCCGATCTCGATCGGCTGCTGAGCGAGGCCGAGCTTGCCCGCCCGAAGCTCGTCTGCTTCGAATCCATCTACTCCATGGACGGTGACATCGCGCCGATCGCCGAGTTCTGTGACGTCGCGGAGCGTCACGGCGCAATGACTTATCTCGACGAAGTGCATGCCGTCGGGCTCTGCGGTCGGCGCGGCGGTGGCGTCGCCGAGCGCGACGGTCAGATGCAGCGGCTCACGCTGATCCAAGGCACGCTCGCCAAGGCCTTCGGGTTGATGGGCGGCTACGTCGCGGCCTCGGCAGCACTGGTGGATTTCCTGCGCAGCTTCGCCCCAGGATTCATCTTCACAACGTCCCTACCTCCGGTGATCGCCGCCGGCGCGATCGCAAGCGTCCGGCATCTCAAAACCGACGCAGCGGTGCGCGAGCGCCATCAGGAACGCGCCGCGACGCTCAAGCGCCGGCTCGCGGCCGCCGGGCTGCCGCTGATGCCATCGCCCAGCCATATTGTGCCGCTGCTGGTCGGCGACGCCGGACGGTGCAAGCAAGCCTCGGACGAGTTGTTGGCACGCCACCGCATCTATGTTCAGCCGATCAATTATCCGACCGTGCCACGCGGGAGCGAGCGGTTGCGCTTGACGCCGACGCCGCTGCACAGCGATGCTGAAATCGACCGCCTGGTGGATGCGCTCTGCGACGTGTGGTCGCGTATCGCGCCACGGCGCGTTGCCTGAGGAGCGGCCCATGTTTCGCGACCGTTCGTTGGTGCCCGCCGAGGCGATCCGGCTTGCCGCCCTCGGCTTGCTCGCGGAGGGGCCGCGGCGCTACGCGGACCTTGCCGCGGAGGTGCGCTTTCTCACCAGCCGGATCGCCGGTCCCTCGCCCGAGCTCATGGGAACCTCCCTGGAACTCTTGCGCTATGAAGGCCTGGTCACGCCTACCGACGGAGTCGGACCGGAGAATTCCGAGCTGACCTTGACCGCGAGCGGCAGGGGCGCTCTCGAGGGTCTGCTCCGCGCCAATTTGCGCGCGCCCAGCACCGATCTTGGAAAGCTCGGCTTGGCGCTGAAGCTGCGTTTTCTTGACCAGCTGCCTGCGGCCGAGCAATCCCAGCAGATCACCCTAGTCGTCGGGGCGTGCGAGAGCGAGCTCGCCCGCCTCGTCGACCTCCGCACTCGCCACGGCGCCACATCCGGCCTATTCCGCGATTGGCTCGATCACGACGTGGCACAGATCGAGGCGCGCATCGCCTGGCTCAAGGCTTGCGCCGAACGAACCTGAAGTCAAAACAAGTGCTGGCCGCCCGTGACGAAGATCTCGGTGCCCGTCACGTAGGACGAGGCGTCGGTGCAGAGATAGAAGATCGTCGAGGCCACGTCCGCAGGAGTTCCGAGGCGCGCCAGCGGAATCCGAGGGATCAGCGTGTCGGTCTCGGGCGAGAGCATCTGGGTCTCGATCTCGCCGGGCGCGACGGCGTTGACGCGCACGCCGAGCTG
>DASZHJ010000249.1:0-18254 GCA_035938015.1 Allostellaceae bacterium | reverse complement strand
CACCCGCCTGTAGCGTGGGCGGTCTCGGTTAAATCCCGCTTAACGCGCTCGTGCTTGTGAGCACGTCGCCTTGATATTAGTCAGAGAATGTCAGTCACAATTTATTGAAATCGAGCTGAGGAAAGCTCGCTCGTGAACCCGCGAGCGCCCGCTAGGGTGTGGGTGCCGGGAAATCAAGCAGCGCCCGCTGGTAGACCTCGTCGACTTCCGAGAAGGGCTTGCCGTCCTCCGTGTAGAGCACCGCCCGGTGCTCGAAGAGCGAGCCGGGCATCACCAGGCTCGTGCTGGTGTCTTGCTGCAGGTCGGCTGCGGGCTTGGTCTCCCAGCCTTCCGGCAGGGGCCGCCACAGCACGGTCGCGGCGAAGGTCCGGCGGTAAGGGTGCAGGTCCTGCACGACCTTGCCGAAGGGCGTGGTCGTTGTCTCCAGCAGCCGGTTCATCTCCTCGGTCAATCGCGACGGCACGTACCAGTTGTCGGCTTCCGAGAAGACGCGCTCGCCGCAAAGCAGTTGCACGTGCCGGACCTTGATCTCCTCGCCGGGGGCGGCCTCCAGCCGTTGCCGCTGCTCGGGCGTCGCCGGACGCTCCTTATCCGAAACCTGGCGCGCTACGATCTTTGGCTCGGCGGTGCCGGCAAGTCGATGGTCGGCGCACCATTTCTCCAGCGTGAAGGTGGCGCTTCGGCTCGCCAGAATCTCGGCGTTCAGGCTCTGGATCAGCGCCAGCGCCTCGAGACGTGCGACGAGCGTATCCGGCCATGAGGCCGCAGGCTGCGCGCGGGCGAGCGAGAGCGGGGCCGAAATCCAGAGCAGCAGCGCGCCCAACGTAACGCAAAGGCGTTTCCCGGTTATGCGCGGCATCTCAAATCGACCTCGGCGCGTCAGATTCCCTTAACCATACCGCCGTCGATGATGATGATGATGTTCTGCACCGCCGCGCCCATGCCTCGGCTCGCCGCCGTTACGAATCGCGACCTTGTCGCTCATGGGATCACCCGCCGCCGATCCTCGGGATCAGGTAGATTTCGCTGTCGGCACCCAGCGGCGCATTGTAGGCGTCCTGGTAGATCGTGCCGTCGATCGCGATCGCCATGCCGTCCTCGACCTGCCTGCCGAGGCCGGGAAAGCGCTGGTCGAGCTCGAGTATCAGACGGCGGAAGGTCGTCGCCTTCACCTCGAGCTCGGTCTGACCGCCGGTGAATCGGCGGACAGCCGTGCCCGAGAGGACGACTTTCGGCATAGGCCGCTACTTTGCGGCCTTGTCGATGGCGGCTCGCACCCTCGGCGGCGACATCGGCAGGTTCGGCATGCGAATACCGATGGCGTCCCGGATCGCATTCGCGACGGCCGCCATGGGCGGCACGATCGGTACCTCGCCGACGCCGCGGGCGCCGAAGGGATGCTTGGGGTTCGGCACCTCCACCAGCACGGCCTCGATCATCGGCAAATCCGACGCGACAGGCACACGGTAATCGAGGAAGCCCGGATTCTCCAACCGCCCCTTGGTGTCGTAGACATATTCCTCGTTGAGCGCCCAGCCGATGCCTTGCGCCACACCGCCCTGCACCTGGCCCTCGACGTAGCTCGGATGGATGGCGCGGCCGACGTCTTGTACCGCCGTATAGCGCAGGATCTTGACGTAGCCGGTCTCCTTGTCGACCTCGACATCGCAGATATGCGTGGCGAAGCCGGGCCCCGCGCCTTGGGCATTGATCGAGATCTCCGAGCCGATCGGCCCGCCGGTCTTGGCGGATTTCGCTGCGATGGCCTCGAGCGATAGCGGATCGAAATCGCCGGCATTGGGCCCGGCGGGATAGGCGGCTCCGTCCCTCCATTCGACGGCGTCCACGCTGATCTCCCAGATCATCGCGGCGCGTTTCTTCAGCTGCTCGACCACGTTCTCAGTGGCCTGGATGGTAGCCATGCCCGTGGCGAAAGTGACGCGGCTCCCGCCGGTCATGAAGCTGTAGCCGATCGAGCTGGTGTCGCCCACCACCGGCCGCACGCGCTCGACGGGAATGCCCAGGACCTCCGCCGCCATCATCGCCATGGACGCGCGGGAGCCGCCGATGTCAGGATTGCCTGAAACGACCGCTACGGTGCCGTCCTCGGCGATGTGCACGGCGGCGCTCGATTCGCCGCCGATATTGAACCAGAATCCGGACGCCACGCCACGGCCCTGGTTGGGCCCGAGCTTCGTCTGGTAGTGCGGGTGGCTCTTGGCGGCCTCGAGCGTCTCAACGTAGCCGATGTCCTTGAGCGTGGGACCGTAGGCGGCCTTGGTGCCGTCTCTAGCGGCATTCTTTTCGCGGAGCGCGATCGGGTCCATCCCGAGCTTGCGGGCGAGCTCGTCCATGGCGCTCTCGACCGCGAAGGACGCAATCGGCGCGCCCGGCGCCCGGTAGGCCGCGACTTTCGGCCGGTTGGACACCACGTCGTAGCCGGTGATGTCCACGTTCTTGAGGTCGTACATGGCGAAGCCCGTCATGCAGCCCGGCCCGATCGGCGAGCCCGGGAAGGCGCCGGCCTGATATTTCAGCACCGTCTGCGCCGCGGTGATTCGACCGTCGTTCTTGGCGCCGATTTTTACCTCGACGACTGCGCCCGAGGTTGGGCCGGTGCCGCGGAAGACTTCCTCGCGCGACATCACCATCTTCACGGGCCGGCCGGATTTGCGCGACAGCAGAAGCGCCACCGGCTCCAGGTAGACGAGCGTCTTGCCCCCGAAGCCGCCGCCGATCTCCGCGGGCGTCACCCGGAGGTCGGCGATCTGCATGCCCAGCAGCTTGGCGCAGTAGGCGCGGACCATGAATTGGCCCTGGCTGCTGGTCCAGACGTGGCTCTGGCCGTCCGCGTTCCAGCTCGCGACACAGGCATGCGGCTCGATATAGGCCTGGTGCACGGGCTGGGTCGCGTAGCGCCCCTCGACCACGACCTCCGCCTCGCGGAAGCCAGCCGTGACGTCGCCCAGCTCGAAATGCACGCGCTTGGCGACGTTGGATGGCTTCGCGGGTTTCAGATCGACGCCCTGAGTGAAGAGATCGTCGTGGAGCAGCGGAGCGTCAGCCGCCATCGCGTCCTCGACGTCGATCACATGCGGCAGCACCTCGTACTCGACCTCGACCAGATCGAGGGCGGCGGCCGCGATCGCCTCGGAGGTCGCGGCCACCGCCGCGACCGCATGCCCGTCATAGAGCGCCTTGCCACGTGCCATGCAGTTGCGGGAGAGATCGCGGAAATTCATCGGGCCCTCGCCGACGAAGGCCTCCTCCGACGGAATATTCGGGAAATCGGCCGAGGTCACGACCGCGCGGACGCCCGGCAACGCCAACGCCTTCTCGGCCTTGATGGAGACGATCCGCGCATGCGCGTGTGGGCTGCGCTTGACCTTGCCGAAGATCATGCCGGGCATCGCGAGGTCGGCGCCGAAGGCCGCCCGCCCCGTCACCTTCTCGACGCCGTCTGGCCGGATGGGACGCGTGCCGACAACCTTGAGGTGCGACTTCTTGTCGATGAATGTCATGGTGGTCTTACTCTCCTCGCATTTCCGCGGCGGCATCGAGCACAGCGCGGATCACCTTGTCGTAGCCGGTGCAGCGACAGAGATTGCCGGCGAGCCAATAGCGCGCCTCCGTTTCTGTTGGCTTCGGGTTCCGGTCCAGCAGCGCCTTGGCGGCGACCAGCAGACCCGGCGTGCAGAAGCCGCACTGCAGCGCCGCGTGCTCCAGAAATTTTTGCTGCACGGGATGGAGCTTGTTGCCGGTGGCGAGGCCTTCGATGGTCTGCACCGAATGTCCTTCGGCCTCGACCGCGAGCATCAGGCAAGAACAGACCAGCCGGCCGTCGAGGATCACGCTGCAGGCGCCGCAGTCGCCGGAGCCGCAACCCTCCTTGCTGCCGGTCAGATTGAGCTCGTCGCGCAGCACGTCCAGCAGTGTCTGCTGCGGCTCACACAGGAAATCGGCGGGCTCGCCGTTGATGACAGTGGAAACATGGTGTCGGCTCATCGGCGTTCTCCCGCACGTTCAAAGGCGATAGCGGCCGCGCGGCGCGCCAGCACGCCCGCGACCTTGATCCGGTAATCGATCGTGCCACGCTTGTCGTCGATCGGCTTGCACGCCTTGCGCGCGGCGGCATCGAGGGCATCGAGCGCGGCCTGGTCGAGCTTGCGTCCGATCAGCGTCGCGGCGGCCTCGGGGACCAGCAGCGGCGTCGGCGCCACGGCTCCCAGCGCCACCCGCGCGTCGCGGCAGACGCCGCCGGCATCGAGCGTCACATTGATTCCGGCGCCGACCACGGCGATGTCCATCTCGGTGCGCGGGATGAAGCGAAGATAGGCGTCGGCCGATCGCGGTGGCCGTTTGGGTAGATGGAACTCAGTGATGATCTCGTCGCGCGCGAGCGACGTCCGGCCGGGGCCGACGATGATGCTCTCGACGGGCGCCTCGCGTTGGCCGTTCGGGCCCACGATGACGCAGGTGGCCTTGGCTGCGATCAGCGCGGGCACGCTATCCGCCGCCGGCGAGGCATTGCAGAGATTACCGGCGAGCGACGCCCGCCCTTGCACCTGGGTCGAGCCGATCAGGTTCGCAGCCTCGACCACGCCGGGCCAAGCCTTCGCGAGCGGCTCGCATTCGCCGATCACTGCGCCCGGCGTGGCGGCGCCGATCACAAAGCCGCCGTCGACCTCGCGGATGCCAATGAGGCCAGGAATCTTCTTGGTGTCGACGATCAGATCCGGCTTTACCCGGCCGGATCGGAGTTGCACCAACAGGTCCGTGCCGCCGGCCAAGGCCTTCGCGACGCCGCCGGCGCCCGAGAGGATCCGGACCGCGTCTTGGACCGTTGCAGGCGCTTGATAATTCAGTGTGGCCATTCTCGCTCCCAATTCCGCTATAGCGCTCAATTCGCACCGACTATGGCCGCGGTGTCAAGCAACAGCAGGGTCGATGGCGCCGGCGATTAGCTCGATTGCGTGAGCATCATAGCGGGGCCTTACAGCGGAAGTATCCGGCCGATGCCGCGGGAGACCGCGCGCTCGTAGACGGCCACCGCGGCGGCCACGTCCGCGAGCCCGGTGCCGGCGAACACGAGCGCATTGCGCTCGTCGGGCTCCAGTCGTCCGGCGATCTTTCCAGCGACGAGGTCGGCGAGGTCACCCGCATAGGTGCCGGCATAGTTCAGCTTTTCCGAGCCGCCGGGACCGCTTTCCGCGACGTCGTCGGTGAAGACGCGGTCCAAGGCGCCGAAACTCGAGGCAATCCAGCTATAGCCGAGATCCACCATCGAGACGAAGCTGCCGGGCGACAGTCCCCGAGCATCGAGGAAGCCGCCGCCGGCGGCCGTGTGCGGCACGCTGCTGACGACGATATCGACGTCGGCGATCGCCTGGTTCGGGTCGGCGGCGACCGCGGCAGCCAGGCCGCGGGTCTCCGCGAAGGCGGCGAAGGCCTCGGCCGTCGTGGTGCTACGGCTGTAGGCGACGACGCGCCTCAGCGAAAACTCCGCCTGCAACGCCTCGAGATTGCTCCGCGCTTGGCTCCCACAGGCAATGAAGCCAACCGACGAGGCTTCGCGGCGAGCCATATATCGTGCGGCCACCGCGCTGAGCGCGGCGGTGCGCTGCGCCGAAATCACGACCCCATCCATGATGGCGACGGGCATGCCGGTCTCTCCCTCGTTGAGGAAGATGAGCGGCACGAAATCCGGCAGGCGCGCGCGCTCGTTCCCCGGAAAATAGCCGAACCATTTGACCGCGCCATAACCGGGTCTCGACAGCGCCCCGCCCTTGGCGCGAAAGCTTGCGCCGTCCGGGCGGAACACCGCCATCTTCGGCGGCGCCCAGGCGGCTCCCTGCGCCTTTGCACGCAAAATCGCCGCCACGGCGTCGTTCATCTCGGACGCGGTCACGCCGACGGCGCTGACATCATCGCGGGACAGATAGAGAATCTCCCGGCCGATTTGCGGACCCGCGCTCATTTCTCGATCCTCGAGAGCGCCTCAGCCCTCGAGCCCCAGCATGGACTTGGTCTGGCGCAGGCTTGCCTGGTGGGGCGAGAAGAACTTGCCACGGATCTGGCCGCCGTCCACGATGATGTCCTCGCCATTGACGAAGGTGGAGCGGTCGCAGGCGAGCCAGCAGGCGCACTGAGCAATGTCGTCGGGGACACCAGCCCGGGGTATCGGCTGCGCGGTCGCGAAGACGGTCCTCAGCTTCTCCGCCATTCCATCCGCCTTGCTCGGATCCTTCACGCCGAGCGCCTTGGCCAAAATGCCGGTCGCGATCGCGCCGGGCGAGATGGAGTTCACGCGCACGCCGTGCTCGCCGAGCTCCATGGCGACGCAACGGGTGAGATGCACAACCGCCGCCTTGGCGGCGCCGTAGATCATCGAGGTCGAGTATCCCGCGAGGTGCGCCGCGACCGAGCCATTATTGATGATCGAGCCCGCGCGCCGCGATTTCATGATCGGCGCCGCATGCTTCATGCCCAGCATCACCGAGCGCACCAGCAGCGCCATCGCGGCGTCGAAGCCCTCGACCGGGACGCTCTCGATGCTGCCGGTGGGCGCCGGACCGCCGGCATTGTTGAAGAGCACGTCGAGGCGGCCGTGGCGATCGAGCGTAAAGCGCATCACGCGCTGCCAATCGGCCTCGCTCGTGGCGTCCGCTTGCACGAAGCTCGCGTCCGCGCCGATCCGCTTGGCGACCGCTTCGCCCTCGGGTTTCCGCCGCCCCGTAAAGACGACCTTGGCGCCCTCGGCGACGAACAGCTCCGCCGTGCTCGTGCCGATGCCGCTGGTGCCGCCGGTTATGATCGCAACCTTGCCGTCGAGCATTCCCATTATTGTGCTCCCCTCAACAAATCGGTTTCTCGTCCTCGATCAAATTACCCGCAGGGCCCGAAGGAGTCTCGGCGATCCCGCTCACCTCCGAAATCGCGCTTCGTCGAGCGGGACGATCATCTTGCCGATCGGCCAGAGCGCTATTCCCGCAAGCTTCAAGTGCGCCCAGGCGAAGGGAATCCCGATGATCGTGATCGCGAGCAGCACCGCCGTGATGAGATGGCCGAGCGCCAGCCACCAACCCGCGAGCACCAGCCAAATCAGGTTGCCGATCGCGCCGAGCAGCCCGGTGCCGAGGTCGTCGCGCCCGGTCTGGGCGGCGCGCGATACCGCAGTTTGACCGAACGGCAGCAGCGTATAGAGCGCGATATTGAGGGCGGCGCGTGTCCAGGGCAGGCCGATAATGGTCACGCCCATCAGGATGGCTGCGACGATCCAGCCGATGGCCATCCACAAGCCGCCAAAGATGATCCAAAGGACATTGAGCAGGAAACTCGTGAGAGGCATGCACTCGCCTGGGCGCGCCGACGCTCGCGCAGAAGGTATGGGAAGGGGCGCAAGCGAGGGTAGTCCGTCGCGAGGCTCGCGTGAAGGCCGGGTGCGGTTCTCGAGTCCCTGCGCGAAACGCAAGGCATGGCCACGCGGTCGCGACCGCCAGGGAGATCCTGGGCGAGATCGATCGCCGCGGCCTCGCCGACGGCCCATGGCCGCTCGAGGTCGCAATCGGTGTGCACGTCGGCGCGGCCGTCACCGGCAACATCGGCTCGCCCCGTCGCAAGGAGTTCACCGCGATCGGCGACACCGTGAACCTGGCCTCTAGACTCGAGCGGCTCACCAAGGAGCATGGCGCTCGCTTGATCGTCTCGGAGGACGTGATGACGGCACTCGGCGACACCGTCGGCGCAGCAACGCTCCTCGACGCCGTGACTCTCAAAGGCTATGCCGTGCCAGTGCGCGCTTGGCGACTGGAGTGAGCTCTCACCGGTTCCGACACTCACTTGAGACCTTCAGGATCGTCGCTCCCGGGTGCATGATCGCGGGCTCGCGCTCGATCCTTGGAGGCTTCTCATGCTTAAGGCATCCGCCAATGTCCTGTTGCCGACCTCGATCATCGGCTCGCTGCCGCGGCCCGCGTGGTACGACGCGGTGCTGGGCGCGGAGAGTTTTCTCGAGGCCATGATGAACGCGCGCTATCGCGAGCAGTACGAGGACGCGGTCTGCGTCCATCTGCGCGCGCAGGAAACCGCGGGCCTAGACATCTGCACCGATGGCGACGCGCATTTCGACGACCAGGTTGGCGGCATGAGTTGGCAGAGCTACCCGCTGACGCACATGGCGGGGCTCTCGGCCGCGGGGCAGCCCTCGGTTTACAACGTCGCCGCCGCCGCGCATCCCCGCGGCCACATTCTGCACGACTTCCTGGAGGCGCGGGTGCTGCCCAAGGTCGTCGGCCCGATCGGCCCCGGCAGACTCGAATACGTGGCGATGTGGAAAGTGGCGCAGCGGCTTACCAAGAAACCCGTCAAATTCGGCACCATCTTGCCCGAACTGCTGGCGGCCTCGGTTTCCGACGATCACTACAAGGATCCGGTGGAGCGCACCTGGGCCTTCAGCGATGCGCTCAACCGCGAGCTGGTCGCGCTCGCGGATGCCGGCTGCCCCGTGATCCAGATGGAGGAGCCGCAGATCCATATGGTGCCCGCGCGCGGCAAGACCTTCGGCAAGCTCGGGACGTCGGAGCTGGTCGAGGTCTTCAACAACACGGTCAAGGGGCTGCGCGCGAAGACCGAGGTGTGGTGCCACACCTGCTGGGGCAATCCCTCGCAGCAGCGCATCTTCAAAGAGATCCAGAGCTATCAGCCGACCCTCGAGGCACTCAATCGCGTCGACGCGGACGCCATCACCTTCGAGACCTGCTCGTCGGGCACCGGCGACTTGGAGGCGATCGGCGAGATCGTCAAGGACAAGAAGATCGTGATCGGCGTGATCGATCACCACACGCTGCAGGTCGAGCGTCCCGATCAGGTAGCGGCGCTCATCCGCGAGGCGCTGAAGCACATCCCGATGGAGCGACTGGTCATCTCCTCCGACTGCGGCATGGGCCGCGAGGGCATGAGCCGCCGCCACGCGTCCTACAAGATGGTCGCGATGGTGTTGGGCACCAACATCGTGCGCAAGGAGCTTGGCCTGCCCGAGGCCGACTGTCTCGCCGCAGATCCCAGATATTCGCTGGTGCCGCAGGCACCGGGCTGAGCGTGCTCGATCCGCTTCAGAGATTTTGGAGAAAGCGATGAAAGACGTCGTGCTGACCGTCACGGACCGGCCGAGCGAGCGCGCGACGGAGGTGATCGAGAGCGGCCTCGCCGGCTATAACGAAAAGCAGGCAGGCTATGCGGACTGGCGAGGCCTTGCCGTGCTGGTCTCGGACCCCGAATCGTCCGAGGTGCTGGGCGGCCTATTGGGCCGCACCTCGCTCGGCCTGCTTTTCATCGACCTGGTCTTCTTGCCTGATTCTCTGCGTGACCGCGGGCTCGGCGGCCGGCTCCTGGAGCTGGCGGAGGCCGAGGCCCGCCAGCGCGGCTGCCGCGGCGCCGTGCTCTACACCATCAGCTTCCAGGCGCCCGGCTTCTACGAGCGGCACGGCTGGCGCGAGTTCGGCCGCGTCCCCTGCGACCCGCCCGGCACCGCCCGGGTATTCATGACCAAGGAGCTGGGGCCGGAGACGCGCATCGCATGAGCGCGGCGCCTCAGTTCGAGGGGGCTCGCCTGTGGCACTTGATATGCCACTCCTCGTACTTGCCATCCTCGAGGTTGCGGCCGGCCTCGACGGTCTTGTCGTAGCCCTCGGGACAGAAATTCGACGCCTGGGCTGCAATCGAGCTCTCCGAAGGCGAGAGATCGACCAGCCCACCATAGAGCCCGTAGGGTGAGGTGCCGCGCACCGCAAACTCGTCGGGTCCGGTCGAGTTGACATAAACCGGCGTGCAGCCGCTCGCGAAAGCGACGCAGAGTGCAAGGAGCGCGAGGCGAGCAAGGGGCCGGGTCATGTCGAGTCCTCCGACGTGGCCGCGAATTGACACGGTCCGCGGCGAGACCGAGACTTAGCACCGACGTCTCTCCAGCGCGAGGGTGCCCGCGGTGGCCCTTAATATCCGACCGTTGCACGAGGGCTTCGGCGCCGAGATCGTCGGTGTCGACATCGCCGACGCGCTCGACGAAGCCACCATGGCGCAGATCGAGGCCGTTTGGCACCGGCACAGTATCCTGCTGTTCCGCGATGTGCGCATGACGCCCGCGCAGCACGTGGCGTTCACCCGGCGCTTGGGGCCGCTCCACGTCATGGAGCCGCCGGAGTTCAATCTCGCCGGTTATCCCGAGGTGCTCGTCGTCTCGAACGTCGTGAAGGACAAAGTGCCGATCGGCATCAAGCGGGCGGGGTGGGGATGGCACTCCGACGGCGAGGACAAGGCGCGCCCAAACGCGGGCTCCTTCCTCCACGCGCTGAAAGTGCCGCCCGCGGAGGGCGACACCCTTTACGCCGACACCTATGCAGCCTTCGCGGCGCTACCGGGCGACGTCCGTCGCTCGATCATGGGGCGCCGCGCCTGCTTCAGCCGCGCGCGCTTTCACCAGGTCTACTACCCCGACCTGCCGCCGCTCACCGAGGAGCAGAAGCGGGCGCGGCCGGACGTCTGGCATCCGATCGCGCGGCGCCATCCGCGCTCGGGCTGGACTTCGCTCTACATCGGGCGTTGGGCCTACCGGATCGAAGGCATGCCCGACGGCGAGGCCGAGGCGCTGATCCGGTATCTACAGGAGTTCGCGACCCGGCCTGAGTTCGTCTACCGGCACAAATGGCGTGTCGGTGACGCCGTGCTCTGGGACAATCGCTGCGCGCAGCACTGTGCCATGCCCTTCGACGATGCGACATACGAGCGGCACATGCAACGCACGACGCTCGAAGGCGAGCCGCCGATCATGGCGGAAACGCCCGTGCTTCGTCCGGCGCGGGCCACGGCGCTGGCCTGAGGGGATTTCACGCCGAGGCGTGCAGCACCAGGATCCCGGCGGCGATCAGGCCTATGCCGGCGAATTGCTGCCAGCCCAGCGCTTCCTGCCAGAGCAGGTGCGCGGCGATTGCCACCAGCACGTAGGAAAGCGCCACGCTTGGAAAGGCGATCGAGACGGGTATGCGCTTGATGGCGACGATGTAAAAGATCGCGCCCAGCCCATAGGCGGCGAGGCCGCCGATAGTGAAGGGATTGAGGAACTGAGCCAGGATACCGTCGGCGGAGCGGTCGGCGCCGGCCTTGAGGAGGAGCTGGCCCGCGACGCCGATCAGGATCGCGGCGCCGAGCGCGCCGTAGGAGGTCAGCATCGCGTCGGCGGCATCGGCTCAGACGTGCTCCACCACGCGGATGCCGGGCCGCGCCGTGGCCTCGCTGCGGACCACCTCGCGCACGACCGTCTGCGGCTTGCGATTGGCGGTGAGGAAGAGCCGACCCATGTACTCGCCGAGGATGCCCAGGATCAGCAGCTGCACGCCCGAGAGCAGCAAGGTGGCGGCCATCAGCGAGGCCCAGCCTTGCGGCGGCTCGAAGAATAGTGCCTCCAGCACCACCGAGATCACGCCGACGAGCCCGATCAGCGAAAGCGCGAAGCCCGCGATGGTACTCAGGTGCAGCGGCAGCACCGAGAAATTGACGAAGATATTGATCCAGAGCCGCACGAGCCGCTTCAGCGTGTAGTTGCTGCGGCCGGCCATGCGCGGCAGGTGCTCGACCTCGAGCGTGTCGATCGACTGCGTCGCCTGCATGACGAGGCCGTCGACATAGGGGAACGGGCCCTCGTAGCGCGTCACTTGCTCCACCAGAAAGGCGCTCATGCAGCGGAAGCTCGAGAGGTAGAGCCCCTTCGGTTTTTCCATGAGCACATCCGCCACCCAGTTGGCGAACCGGCTGCCGAGGTTGCGCCAGTAGGCATGGTGCTTCACCGAGTAGCGCGTATAGACGACGTCCTTGCCCGACGCGCGCGCGTGCTCGAGGAGCCGCTTCACCTCCGTCGGCGGGTTCTGCAGGTCGTCGTCCATGGTGATGACGTAGGCGCCGCGCGTGTGGCGCAGGCCCGTCATGATCGCGTTGTGCTCGCCAAAATTCCGCGCGAGGTTGACGAGCGTGATCGGCACCCTCGCCTCGCCGAGCAGGCGCCGGCAGACGGCGAGGCTGTCGTCGGGGCTGCCGTCGTTCACCAGCACGATCTCGTGGCCGCCGTCGATATCGAGCGTCTCCAGCGCATGCACGAGCTCGGGGATGCTCTTGGCGCCGTTGTAGACGGGAATGACGATACTGAGCGCGAAGGCGTGGTTGGTCATGGCCTCACTGCCGTGGCGAGCACCGAGCCGCCAAAAGGAAAGCGCAGCCCGCCGCCGACAAGGGCCGCCTCCAGCGCGACGATGGCCGCGAACAGCCGCTCCACCGGCGCCGGCATGAGGACAACGTCGCTCGCCGGCATTCCTTCCCGCCGCCATCCTAACTTGCGCCGCAGCGCCATCAAAGGAAACAGGATGGTGTTCCAATAACCGATCCGAATGCCCGCGAAGCCCGCGGACGCCAGCAGGGAGCGCACGCCGCCGGCGGTGTAGCGGCGCACATTGTGCACCGCAAGGTCATGCTGGGAGAGCAGCCAGCCATAGGCGGGCAGGTTCAGCACCAAGAGCCCGCCCGGCTGTAGGCAGCGGCGGAACTCTTGAAGCGCCGTCGTTTCCTCAACGCCACGATGGCAGAGCACGTCGGCACTGACGATGGCGGCGAACGTGCCGTCGCGGAACGGCAGCCGGTTCACGGACCCTCCAACGATGGGCCGGCCGGTCGCGCTCTGCGCGACGCCGGCGGCGATCGCATCGAGCTCGAGGCCGAACAGCTCGATGGCCGGCATCCGGTCGCGCAGGCTCACCAGCAAGCCGCCCGTGCCGCAGCCGGCATCCAGAACGCGCTCATCCGCCGCCCATTCGCCGTGACGGCCGAGCGCGCCCGCCATTTGCACATGCAGGCCGCGGAACCACCAGAGGCGGCGGTCAAGAGCGGCAAGTCGCTCGTACTCCGCCCGCTCCATGCCATGACTCTACTTGACGGTGGCGGGTGCCTGTGCGCTCGCCGTCGCGAGATAAGCGCGGCGGTCGAGCACGACCGAAAGCAGCACGCCCATGCGCTCCACCCGATAGACCTCGTGGCCGGGCAGCGCCTTCTGGCAATCGTCCTTGGTAAAGGCGATGAAGAAGTCCGCGCGCGAGCGGTCGTGGGTAAAGACGAAATTCGGCGGAAAATAGAATGCAGCCGAGATCGGCGGGCCACAGACCGCGACATTGAAATCGTGATCCATATAGTCGTTGCCGAACTCGGCGCGCAGATAATCCTCGAGCCCGCCGACCGCCTCGGCGTAGGAGTTCGCCCAGTAATCCGTCTTGAAGAGCCCGTCCGCACCTTCGACCCCGCCGATGAAGGCGTTGTAGTACACGTACTCGTCGGGGTGCAGCATCGCCATGATGCCGACGTGGCCCGCGGCATAGAGACCGAGCGCGGCATAGGCCCAGCGGCGGAACGTAAGACGCTGCAGCCAGTCGAGCGCGCGATCCATCATGCAGGCGGCCAGCGCGGCGATGGGCGGCAGCACGAATATGAAATGGCGCATGCCGTAGAACAGCACGGCTTTGATCGCGATCGCGTAGGCGATGGGGAATAGCACCGCGAATCCCACGATCGCATAGCCGAGCGCCGTCGCGCGCTCCACCCGCGCGCTTTTGCGCGCCGCCAGGATCGCGGCCACCGGTGCAATCGCCAACAGGACGAGGACGAGTTCGGGCAAGGCGAGCGCCACGTGGACCGGCAGATAGGCCCAGGGCAGGTCGGAGGCCGGTACATACTCGCCCGCGAACAGCGTCTTGAACGGGAATGTCTGGTGCGAGAAGTTCGCGAGCGCCTGCAGCGGATTGTGGAGGGGATCGAGCTGCGCAAACGGCCAGAACACCAGCATCACCGCATAGCCGATCGCAGTCACCGGCAGCAGGACGCCGAACAGGCTGCGGAAGCCGTCGCTCGCCAGAACGGTCGCGCGGCGCTCCGCGAGCGCCCGCCACAGGCCCGACAGCCCCAGCAGCAATCCGAGATAGCCCAGCAGCAGCAAACCGCCGACTCGGATGCCGAGCGCCATGCCCACGGCAAGTCCGAGCCGCGCCAGCAAAGACCAGCGCGGCCGCGGCAGTTCCGGAGCCAGGCGCACGAGATAATAGACCGCCCAAACCATGCCCGCCGCGAAGGGCACGTCCTTCGGGTTGTTGAACATCTGGCCGTAGTAGTTGGGTGTAAGCGCCAGGAAGAGCGCCGCCAGGAATCCGGCGCGTGGACCCGCGAGCGCGCGACCGAGCCGCCACACGCCCACGAGGCCCAGAACCCCTACCAGACCGTTCAGCAGATGTCGTGTCTCATAGGTGTCGAAGGGCGAGACGCGATTCAGGATCGCGGCGATCATGTCGAAGGCGCCGCCATAATTGAACAGATCCTGCCATTGTGTCGCGCGCAGGTCGGTGAAGCCGCTGAGGTAATAGTTGAGGACGAGGATGCCGTAGTAATTGTGGACGTCTTCGTCCCAAGTGATGCCGTAATCGGTAAAGGTGACCACCACGAGGAGTGTCACAGCCAGGAAAAGCGCGTGCGCAGCTCCGTCCCAGGATGCCTCGATACCGAGGAACCCCGAGCGCGCGCTTGCTGTCCCGGAAATACTCCAGAAAGGTGCTGACTTCATCCGTCTTCCCTGGCGTCTTTTTTGCGCATTATAGCCCAGCCGCGGCCATCATGTCCGAAAGAACCCGGTCGCTCCCGAAGAACTCCTCCGCGATCCCGCGGGCCGCGCGAGCATGGCGCGGATAGTCCCGACCGATCGCGCGGAAGGCCTCCAGCGCTTCCTGCAGGGTCAGAAACTGAAACAGTCCTTCGCCTGTGGGGTAGAACTTGTCGAAGCCGGTCTTCATGGTGACCACGGGGCGGCCCGATGCGAGGTAGCAGACGCTGCGGTCGCTGAACCAGCCGCTGTTGGGCCGCACATAGATATCCTTCGCCACGGTGAATTCGCCCCGCGAGCCCGCGATGAAGTCGCGATAGCTGGTCATGTCCGCGGAAATCGGCCGGGGATCGGCCACCCGCCAACCGTGGGAGCCGACTTCCTTTGAGACGGCATCGGACACGGTCATCAGTGCCAAGGTGAAACACTGATCGGACGCCGCTTTCGGCAGGTCGATGAAGCGCACGAAATTCACGTGCTTGGACCAGACGTAGGTCTCGCCGCCAAAGTCGATGTTCTTGCCCTTATTCTCCCAGACGGCGATCGAGCTGAAACAATCCGGCACGCCCTCGGCCACGGGCCATTCCGTGAGCACGACCGGCGGGCGGGTCGGATGCCAGGGGAGGCCCGAGAGCGGCACCGGACAATCGGGCGCGCCCAGATTTTCGCCATACGTGAAAAAATGGGTGTGGGCGTCCAAATAGGCGCGCGCCGCCGGGTCCGCCTTGGCGTACTTGATCTGCTCGTAGACCGGATCGGTGTCGACCATCAAACGGGCCGGGCAGGCCATGTGCTCCTCGCGCAGCCGGGCCGCGCCGCAGAGATTGATCAGGGCGTCCGCCTCCCGGTAGAGCGCGCGGACGCGCTCGCGCGAGAGGCCGTGATAGACGTCGTTGATGGCGTCCCAATAGGCCCAGCGCTCGCCCAGCCCATAGCGCTCCATCATCCGTCGGACATAAGCGACGTTGTACCCGCACTCCATCACCACGCTATTAACGCGGGGGTCGTAGGGGTTGGCCCCGCCGTCCTCGATGTACCAGACCTCGTAGCCGAGCCGCTCCAGTCCGAGGACGTATTGCATCGCCTGCCAGGCGATGCCGCCCAGGGGCATTTGTCCGACAAAATGGAGGACAATGATCTTGCCGCGTTTGCCCAACTGCCTGTCCCGTCAATCCAAATTCCAGTCCGCCGCCCTCACCCCGAGCCCGCCCGCACCAGCCGGGCATAGAGATCTCCTGAGCCCGCCTCGACCGGGAGATGGCGCAACTCCTCACCCATTTCGGCGGCTGAGCGCCAGCGCTGATGCAGCATGCGCAGGCTCTCGCCACCGGAGCGGTTGAAGGCGTAGGACCCAAGGGTCTGGAGCCGGTCGAGAGCGGCCAAGGCCGAGCCCAAGGCCGCGGTGACGTATTCGAGCGACAACGCCGGAAGGGGTCGGGAAAGTCCCTGCAGCACCTCGGCCTCGAAGCCCTCAACATCGATCTTGGTAAAGGCGGGCAAACCATGCTGGGCGATCAGCGCATCGAGCGTGATGACCTCGACGGGAAGTCGCTCGCGCCATCGTACGGCGGCAAAACCGCGGGTCGTGCCGACCTGCCGGATCCAGGCCTCCGAGAGGCTCGCTACGGTCGGATTGAGCGGGTCGATCCGGAGCACGGCCCGGCCCGGCGCCGCGCCCACCGCAGCCTCGATCAAGGTGACGCTCCGCTCGCGGCCATACCATCGCCGGAGCAGCGCCATCGGCGCCGGTTGCGGCTCGAGCGCGACCACGCGCGCGCCGAGGGCCAGAAAGTGGCTGGTGCGGTCGCCCAGATGAGCCCCGATATCGAAGCAAAGATCGCCGGGCCCGATGAATTCCGCATAAAGCGCCCGTGCACGCCGCCGCTTCCAGATCTGGCCACGATAGATCGCAAGCGAGCGCGCGATGCCATAGGTGCGCCGCAAGGCCTGCGCGGTGTGCCGGTTCATCGCGCGCACCCTATCCACGCCCCAACTCGGCCACAAGCACCGGGTGGCCGATGGTCTAACCTGCGCGGGGCGGAAATTCTTGGAGAGCGTGGGCGATGAAGTGTCTGGCGCTGGCGTGTTTATTTTCGTTCGTCTGGTCGCTCTCGACGTCGGCGGCTGAGCTGGCCGTCACCGTCAACGGCGTTCGAAACGCCAAGGGCGATATCCGTCTCTCGGTCTACGCCTCGCCCGCGGAGTGGCCGGATCATCCGACGCCCGGTCACAATCAGGCACAGCCCGCGAAGACCGGCAGCGTCACCTTCAAGTTCGATCTGTCGCCCGGCACTTACGCGATCAACGGTTTTCACGACGAGTTCGGAAACGGCAAATTCAAGACCTCGCTGATCGGGCTGCCTGAGGAGGGTTACTTGTTCTCCAACAATGTGCGCCCCGTGCTCTCGGCGCCCAGCTTCGCGTCGGCGAGTTTCACGCTGCCGCCAGAGGGCACGGCGATCTCGATCTCGGCGCAGTATCCCTGAGCGCGCGCCTCAGACCGCGTCGGCAGGCTCGGGGCCGACGTAGCGCGAGGCTGGGCGAATAAGCCTGCCGGTGCGCTGCTGCTCCAGCGCATGGGCGATCCAGCCGGCGACCCGGCTCATGGCAAAAACCGAGACCATTGCATCGCGCGGCACACCGAGAGCATCCAGCAGCAAGGCCGTATAGAACTCGACGTTGGTGTCGATGGCGCGGCTGGGCTTGCGCCGGCGCAGCAGCGCGAGTGCGCGCCGCTCGACAAGCTCCGCGAAAGCCAGTCGGCCGCTTGCCGGTCCAAGGCGCTGCAGCGCCGCTTTCAGCGCGTCCGCTCGTGGATCACGCACGCGATAGACGCGATGACCGAACCCCATCAGGCGCTCGCCGCGCGCGAGCGCGTCCTCGAGCCAAGGATCGATTCGCTCGGGCGTGTCGATCGCGTCGAGCATGTCGAGCACCGGCCCGGGCGCGCCGCCATGGAGAGGTCCCGTGAGTGCCGAAAATGCCGCGCCGATCGCGGCGGCGAGCGAGGCCCGCGTCGAGGCCACCACGCGCGCGGTGAAAGTCGAGGCGTTGAGGCCATGATCGACGACGGCCGCGAGATAGGTGTTGAGCGCGGCTGCCTCCCCTTCGCTCGCCGGTGCGCCCCGCATCATCTGCAGGAAATCCGCCGCGGTTCGCCGGCGCGGGTCGGGCGCGACCGGTGTCAGGCCTTGGCGGGCGCGCAGTATCGCTGCCAGAGCGACCGGCAGCGCCGCCGCAATATCCAGGGCGCCCGCCGTATCCCGGAGTGCCGCGAGCGACAGCCGCACACCCTCGGGCAGCGTCCGGTCCCGCGCGGCCGGAAGCCAGTAGCCCAACTGGTCGAAGGCATGTCTGCGGGCCACCCCTAGGCGCTCCGCGAGTTCGCGGGCATCCGATTTGGCGTCGATGAAGCCGTCCCAAAGCAGGGCCACGGCGGGCTCAAAACCCCGTGGGGCTAGGATCTCCAATGGCAGCCCTCGGATGATCAGGCTGCCGCGCTCGCCATCCACATGGCTCAGCACCGTCTCCGCGGCGACCACGCCTTCAAGACCGCCCGTCACATCTGCCATCGGTGCTT
>DASZHJ010000248.1:0-1550 GCA_035938015.1 Allostellaceae bacterium | reverse complement strand
CTTTCCGGCAATCGCCGAAACCGACGAGGAGCACCCCTTTGCATGACTATGACGATGGCGCCGTACCGCTTGTCATTGAGCCGGCTGTAGAGGGTGTGGTCGTACCACTCGCACGGGCTCATCATGATGGCGCGGCAATCGCGGGCAAGCTTGTCGGCGAGATCCTGGGCATAGCTGACGGAGAGAAACTGGGCCGAGGGGTCGTGTCCGAGACACCAGGCCGGAAAGGCGATCGAGGCCAGCAGGGATTTCAGATGGCGCGGCGGCAGATTGATGATCAGCCGCCGGATCTTGCCTTCTCGCACGGCGGTCAGCTTGGCGGCAATGATCTCGAGATGCCAGTTTGGCGCAAATGCCGCCTGCGGGTTGAGCTCGGAAAAACATCGCTGAGCGAAAAAGCCTAAGTCCGAACGAAGGATCGCATTGTATTCGGAAGGCGAAAGGGCAGTCATCGCCGGTTCACCCATTCTCGTTTCGGAGGCGCGCTTGGATGCGCCGAATGATTTCGTGGTCTGCCTCGGCGAAGACCGCGGGATCAGCAGAACCGTCGTCCTGAGACTCCACCTCGCGCAGCATCGCAAGCACGATCTGAGTGGCCTTAAGATCAGCTGCGGCCGATTTGTTCACCAGTTGGGTGACGATCGCCTCGCGCTTGGTGATCTTTTTGCGCCGCCCATTCGCGACGACGACGATCGACGCGTTTAGGGCAGTGCTCAGCAAAGTCGACATGTTTTTCTTTCCGCGCGGCCGGCCTTTGGGGTTCCCCGACTTCCCTTTCTGGAACCGAGTGTGCAGGGGTGGTTTGCCGTAGCCCACCTCGTAATGGCGCGTCCTTTCAGGCAGCATGGGTGGCCTCCGCCTCGCGAGCGAGGTCGTCAAAGCTGCGGTTGCTCGCAGCATGGCGGGCGCTGCCACCGGTCAGCGCCTGCCAACGGCGGATGGTCGTATCGACATAAGCAGGATCGAGCTCCAGCCCGCAGCACCGCCGGCCGGTGCGCTCTGCGGCGATCAGTGTCGTGCCGCTGCCGAGAAAGGCGTCGAGCACGATGTCGCCGCGAGCTGAGCAGTCGAGGGTCGCATCGGCGACCAGCGCGACCGGCTTTACGGTGGGGTGCAATGCCAGCAGATTGCCCTCGCCGCCGCAGCGGGCGAAGGAGTTGGCCCCGGGGTAATGCCAGACATTGCTGCGGTTGCGCCCGAAGCGGCCGAGCTGGACATTGTTGCGATGCGGTCCATCGCCGGTCTTGAACACGAAGACCAGCTCGTGCTGGCTGCGGTAGAGCGAGCCCATGCCACCATTGTCCTTGCACCAGACACAGAGGTTCTTGAGCTCGCCATAGGCGTCGCGGCCGGCCGCCAGCAGCTCGTCGAGGTGGCGCCAGTCCATGCAGATGAAGTGGATCGAGCCATCGGCGCTGAAAGCGGCGAGGTTCCGGCAAGCCTGGCTGAGGAAGGCAGTGAACGCTGCCCTGTCCATCTCGCCCGAGGCCATCGGGAAGGAGCGATGGTGGATTGCGCCAAGGCCGCTCGCGTGACCATCGATCGGCACG
>DASZHJ010000247.1:0-5836 GCA_035938015.1 Allostellaceae bacterium | reverse complement strand
TCCTCCGGCATTGAGACGGTAACGACATCCTGAAGCGTCCGAGAGAAGCGGTGCTCATGGACGCAGGGTGCGCTGATTCTGTTCAGCCGGACTCAACGAATTTCTCTTAACCATCGCTCTCTATGATGGCGGCCGAGCAGGGCCGTGGCTCAGGATGAGGGCTGTTCTTTGTGCGATCACCCATCCACCTCATCCTGAGCCTGCGCGAAGCGCAGAGTCGAAGGACGCAGTGACGTTAGGGTCAGCTCGTGCGCGCGCGGGGGCGGGCGGCGGGCTTCTTGCGCGCGGACACCTTCTTCGCCGGTGCGCGCTTCGGTTTGGCGCGCTTGCGTTTCGGCTGTTTCGGCGCGTCGTTGCCGCCAAACATCATGCGGCCGATGTCCTCGAACACCTGCGCGGCGGCCATCAGGGGATCGGCAACCAGGGGGTTTGCGGTCAATGTCGCCCGCATGGTCTGGAGTGCCTCGAGCCAGGCTTTGTAAGCCTTGGTCATGGAGCGGTTGGGCACGGCGACTCCCCTCGGCGCTTAGGATGCCTTGCGGCGCTTGCGGCTCTTGCTTGGAGCGGCTTCCTCCTCCTCGCGGCGCGCGGCGGCGGCTTTGCGGCCACCGCCGGAGACCGGCAGGAGCATGCTGGCTTGGCGCCGGTCCTGCTGGCGGGCGCGCTTGGGCTTCGCGGCGCCGGCGGGCTCGGCCTCGGCACCCGTCTTCGAGGCAAGGCTGCGCTTGAGCGCCGCCATGAGGTCGATCACGTTGCTCGGCTCCTCGGCCGTCGGACGCTTCTCGCGCGGCAGACCCTTCACCTTGGCCTCGATCACCTCGCGGAGCGCGTCCTGATAGCGATCGCGGAACTTCGCGGGCTCCCACTTGCCCTTGAGCCGGTCCGTGATCTCCTCGGCCATGCGCACCATCTCGCCGTCGAGCTTGTCCTTGGGCAAGTCGAACTCGGCCTCGCGCACCTCCTCGGCCGTGCGCAGCAGCGACATCATCAGCCCCTCCTCGTAGGGCTCGACCATCACGGGGTGCTCGCGCGAGGTCAGCACGATGCTGCCGATGCCGACCTTCTTGCGGTTGCGCATGGCTTGGCCGATCACGCGATAGGCATCGACGCCGGTCTTGCCCTCGGGATAGACGTAGTAGGGCGTCTCGACGAAGAGCTCATTGACGGAGGCGCGGTCGACGAACGATGTGAGATCGAGGATGCGCGTGGACTCGATCTGGATGGCATCGAGGTCCTCTTTCTCCAGCCGGACGTACTGCCCCTTCTCGTACTGGTAGCCCTTGACGATGTCCGCGCGCTCGACGGCCTCGCCGGTCTCGGCGTCCACCGGCTTCAGCGAAATGCGGTTGCCGGTCTTCGGGTTGATCTGGTTGAGCCGGATGCGGTCGGCCTCGCTGGTGGCCGGCGCCAGCGAGATCGGACACGTGACCAGCGAGACCCGAAGATGGCCGGACCAGCTTGGGCGGGGCATGGACGCTCTCTCCTTCGAATTCCGGTTGAATCAACGCTCGGAAGTGCCCGAAAGTCAACGAGTCGCACGAGTTTTATCCGTGTGGTTGCGCTGGGGCCACACACTCCAGCATTGCGCCCGATATGGTTAATTCTCCCTTACCGCGGGAAGGCCGCCGGCACCCCCACCGCGAAGAAGCGCGCCCCGCCCCTTCGAGCGGCTGGTCCCGCAGCCAGATCTTGTTGGCGGGATGCGTCAGCAACCAATATGTCGCGTGCAAAAGGCCAGGATCCGGCCGATCGCGCCCTGAATCCAGCCACCATCCGTGGATATCTCGCCGTGCCCTAAGCGTTCGGTGGGCTCGGCGGCTGCGGCGGGTTGCGTTTGCGGAAGGCGACCCAGCCGAGCAGGCCCACCACCGAGAGGATCGCAAGCCCGGTGAGCAGCAGCGGCGGACCGACGTTACTGTAGCCCGTATTGTCCGTGAGCATACCGATGCCGAAGACCAAGAAGCAGCCGCCGGGGATCAGCAGGATCACCGCGAAGACGAGAGCCGCGATCTGGCCGCCGCTCATGCGGGGCTCGCGGCGCGGCCGGGCAAACCCGGGCGGTGGAACATGTTGTAGGTGTCGAAGGGGATGATGCGGGCGTCGGACGTGACGAAGTGGATGCAGGAGCGCTTGACGCCGGCGAGGCAGAAATTGAACCGGTCGAGGAAGCTGACGACGGTCACGCGGAAGACGCGGTCGTAGCCGATCGCGTCCGGCACCTCCACCAGCGGCAGACAGCAGAGCACCTCGCGCAGCACGTTGGCGGATTGCTGGCCGGCGCAGGAAAGCGACAGCAGCTCGATCAGCAGCTTGCGCATCTCGGGGTTGCCTTCGAAGGTGACGGAATTGGGCGCGGCCTGCACCAGCACCTCCTGGGGAAAGAGATGCGTCAACGGCTTCACCTCGGCGCCGGCGCGCAGGCCGTAGCCGATGGAGATCGCATCGGGATTGCAGGGCAGCGGGATCAAGTCGTCCTCGCCGAAGACGCCCCACTGGTCGATGATCGCGCGCCGGATCTCCGAGAGCGTGATCCGATTGAGCGCGGGATCGAAGCCGTCGTTGCGGCCGGCGTCCTGCACGGGCTGGAAGGTGACGCCGCGCACGCACGACCAGCGCTGGGCGTAGCGCAGGACGTCGCCGATCTCGCCGTCGTTGACGCCTTTGCGGATGACGCAGACCAGCGTGGTGGAGATGCCCGCGCGCTCCAGCGCCTCGAGCGCCCGCTCGCGCACGCGGCGGAGATCGGCGCCGCGGATGGTCTGCAGTGCCTCCTTGGAGAGCGCGTCGAACTGCAGGTAGACCTCGAAGGCGCGCTTCATCTCCGCGAGCGCCGCCACGAAATCGGGATCGTTGGCGATCCGGATTCCGTTGGTGTTCAGCATGACATGGCGGATCGGACGGCTGCGCGCCGCGCGCAGGATCTCAAGAATGTGCGGATGCAGCGTGGGCTCGCCGCCGGAAATCTGCAGCAGGTCCGGCTGGCCCTCGCTTTCGACCAGCAGATCGAGCATGCCCTCGACCTCGGCGAGGCTGCGCGCGCCGCCGAGCGCGGGCGAGGAGCTGGCAAAGCAGGTGGGGCATGTGAGGTTGCAGTACTCGTTCACCTCGAGGATCGCCAGGCAGCTGTGCTGCTCGTGATCGGGGCAGAGCCCGCAGTCGTAGGGGCACCCCTTGTCGATGCGGGTGTGGAACTTCAGAGGCACATCGCCGGGCTTGAGGAAATCGCGGCAGCGCTTCCAGTAGCGTGCCTCGGTCGAGATCAGCGTCTTCTGGACGCCGTGCCGCTCGCAGCGCTTGAGGTAATAGACCGCCTCACCCTCCTGCAGGATCTTCGCGGGCACCAGCGTGAGGCAGGTCTCGCAAAGCGAGGTGGTCTGGCCCAGGAAGATATAGGGCCGCGCCTTGCGGGGGGCGGCCGCGGTCAGGCGCGGAGCGGCGCCGAGGTCTGCGACATCGTGCATTGGAGCATCTCCCGTCGGGCATAAAGGACGGCATAGAGCACAAGCGCCGCCGACAGCAGGTGGAACAGGTTGAAGGGCCCGATCACGGTGCCGTAGGGCTTGATGAATTCCCAGAGGAAGCGCTGGGCGGCGTAGACGCCGATGAAAATGTAGAAGCCGGCGCGCAGCACGACGGCGTTGTTGCGACGCGCGGCCCATAAGAAGGCGGCAAGAAATATCGCCATCGCCGCCGACTCGTAGAGCTGCACGGGATGGCGCGGCACGCCGTCGCCGAAATCGACGCCCCAGGGCAGCGCGGTCGGCGTACCGCAAGTCATGTCCTCGAGGCCCGTGAGGTAGCACCCGATGCGGCCGACCGCGATCGCGGCGGCCAGCGGCGCCACGAAACGGAGACCCGTGGAGCCGCGGATGCCCGCGAGCGTCTTCAAGGCCTCGACCGCGAGGATGCCGCCTGCAAGCGCGCCCTCGATGCTGCGCCCCAGGCCACCGATCCCCGTGAGCCACAGGTTGGCGGAGCCCGCGAGATAGGCGCCGGCGGTCGCACCCAGCGATGCCGCGGCGAGATAATAGGGATGGCTCTGCCAAACTTGCTGCGGCGCGCCCGGCGTCGACACCGGGACCCAGCGGAACACCGCCAGCGCCGAAAGGAGCGCGAGCACGTCGAACAGGCTGTGAACGAGCAGCGGAACCCCCGAGCCGGGCCGGCCGGCGACCTCTGCAGTCTGCCTGAAGCCGGCGGGCCCGGCAATTTCCGCCGACGCTAGCCGATCGGTTGGGCGAGATCGCTGGGCGCCGGCGCGGCGGCGGCCTCCACCGCGAGCCAGCGCTCCACCGCCGCCAGCACCCGGGTGGTCGCGAGCACCAGCACGAGATAGAGCGCCCCCGCCACCAGAAAAATCTCGTAGGGCGCGTAGGTGTGTGCCACCAGCGTGCGCGCGACGCCGGTGATGTCAAGGAGCGTGATCGTGCTCGCGAGCGAGGAGCTCTTGATCACCAGGATGATCTCGTTGCCGTAGGCCGGCAGCGCCAGCCGAAAGGCGCGCGGCAGCGAGACCAGCCGGAACACGAGCCAGCGCGACATGCCCAGCGCCAGCGCCGCCTCGATCTCGCCGCGCGGCACCGCCTGGATGGCGCCGCGCAGGATCTCGGCGGTGTAGGCGGCGGTGTTGAGCGAGAAGGCCAGGATCGCGCACCAATAGGCCTCGCGTAGCAGAGGCCAGAGCGGCGTCTCCTTGATCCAGTCGAACTGGCCGGTGCCGTAGTAGATGAGGAAGATCTGCACCAGCAGCGGCGTGCCGCGGAAGAAAGTGATGTAGCCGTAGGCGGGCATCCAGAGCACCGGGCTCCGCGCCGTCCGCATCGCCGCCAGCGGCAGCGCCAGGACCATGCCCAAGACGAGACTGAGGACCGTAAGCTCGAGCGTGACCAGGAGCCCGCCGAGCAGATCGGGCACGCTTTCCCACATGAGCTCGACATTCAGCATCAGGCGCTCTGCAAGCCGCGCGCGGCGCGGCGCTCCGCCCAGTGCAGAACGGTCGAGGACACCACCGTGAACCCCAGATAGATCATTGCCGCCGCGAAATAGAAGGTGAAGGGCTGGCGCGTGGCGCCCGCGGTGATCGCGGTCTTGCGCAAGAGCTCCTCGAGCCCGACCACCGAGATGAGCGCGCTGTCCTTCAGCAGCACGAGCCAGAGATTGCCGATCCCTGGCAGCGCGAAGCGCCAGAGTTGCGGCAGCACGACCGTCCAGAACACCGCGGCGGGGCGCAGGCCGAGCGCGCGCGCCGCCTCGGTCTGGCCGCGGGGAATCGCGAGAACGGCGCCACGAAAGATCTCGGTCGCATAGGCGCCGAACACGATGCTCAGCGCGAAGACCCCGGCGCCGAAGCCGTTCACCTCGACGTAGTGTCCGGCGAGCGCCGTGAGGCTCACCGTGCCGCCGAAATAGAGCAGCAGGATAATGATGAGCTCGGGGATGCCGCGGATGACGGTGGTGTAGACGTCGGCCAGGAGCCGCAGAGTGCGCCAACGCGAGAGCTTCGCGCCGGCGCCCAGAAAGCCCACCAGGACGCCGAAGACGAGGCTGATCGCGGAGACCAGCAGCGTCATCTCCGCGCCCTCGATCAGCTGCCCGCCGTAGCCCTTGAGGTCGAGGATGGGCAGCCTCCGACCGGCGGCGATCGAGGGTGGTTGCGAGGCCGAGCGGCGTCCGGCCGCCGAGCGGACGCGCTCAGTTCGTCAGCGCGGGCTCGGGCCCGTAAACGTCGAACGGAAAGTACTTGTCGTTGATCTTCTTGTAGGTGCCGTCGGCGCGGATCTCCTTGATCGCGGCATTGAAGGCGTCCCTGAGCTTCGTGTCCTCCTTGCGGACGCCG
>DASZHJ010000246.1:0-2467 GCA_035938015.1 Allostellaceae bacterium | reverse complement strand
CGCCGCGAACCTCGCGCTCTGGCCGATGATCGAGGAGCTCGAGACCAAGGGTCAGGCCGTCTACAAATCCGTGAAATACGCACCTTTCCCGGTGGTGGCGGCGCCCGCGGGCATGGCGCTCGGCGGCGGCTGCGAGATCGTCTTGCATTCGGCCGCGGTCCAGGCCCATGCGGAGAGCTACATCGGCCTGGTCGAGACCGGCGTCGGCCTGGTGCCCGGCTGGGGCGGTTGCAAGGAGCTGGTGTTTCGCCACGCGCTCAACCCCAAGCGGCCCAATGGTCCGATCCCGCCGGTGGTCGCGGCCTTCGAGACCATCGGTCTCGCCAAGGTGTCGAAATCCGCGGCGGAGGCTCAGGACCTGCTGCTGCTGCGCCCCGGCGATGGCATCACCATGAACCGCGATCGGCTGCTCGCCGACGCCAAGGCCAAGGCCCTCGCGCTCGCCAAGGACTATCAGCCGCCAAAGCCGCAGTCGATCAGCCTTCCTGGCCCGACCGGCGCCGCGGCGCTGGGCCTGGCGCTCGACGATTTCCACCATCAGGGCAAGGCCACCGACTACGACATGGTGGTGTCGGAGAAGCTCGCGCGCGTGCTCAGCGGCGGCGATGCCGACATGCTCGACGAGACCACCGAGGACAAGCTCCTGGCGCTGGAGCGCGAAGCGTTCCTGTCCCTGATCCGCGATCCCCGCACCCTCGCCCGCATCGAGCACATGCTGGAAACGGGCAAGCCGCTGAGGAACTAGGGAACCCCCATGACGCAGTACAAAGCTCCGCTCCGCGATTATCGCTTCGTCTTGACCGAGCTCTTCGACGTGGGCGAGCTCGCGAAGCTGCCGGGCTACGAGGAGGCGACGCCGGATCTCTTCGAGAGCGTGCTCGAGGAAGGGGCGAAGCTTTGCGAGGAGGTACTGCTGCCCTTGAACCGGAGCGGCGACGAGGAGGGCTGCACGTTCGAGAACGGCGTGGTGCGCACGCCCAAGGGCTTCAAGGCCGCCTACGACACCTTCTGCGAGGGCGGCTGGACCGCGCTCGGCTGCGATCCCGCTCATGGCGGCCAGGGCCTGCCGCGCACGCTCCACACCTTCGTCGAGGAGATGATCTGCGCCACCAATCTCGCCTTCGGCATGTATCCGGGCCTCTCCTACGGCGCCTACAATGCGCTGAAAGAGCACGGCTCCGACGCGCTCAAGGCGCGCTACTTGCCGAAGCTCACCGACGGCACCTGGACCGGCACCATGTGTCTGACCGAGCCGCATTGCGGCACGGACTTGGGGCAGATCCGCACCAAGGCCGAGCCTGCGGGCGACGGCGTCTACAAGATCACGGGCACCAAGATCTTCATCTCCGCCGGCGAGCACGATCTCGCCGAGAACATCCTCCACCTCGTGCTCGCGAAGATTCCGGGCGGTCCGCCAGGCACGCGCGGCATCAGCCTGTTCCTGGTGCCGAAGTTCCTCACGAAGGCGGACGGCGCGCTCGGCCCCCGCAACGGCATGCGCTGCGGGTCGATCGAGCACAAGATGGGTATCAAGGCCTCCTCGACCTGCGTGATGAATTTCGATGCGGCCGAGGGCTATCTGGTCGGCGAGGCGCACAAGGGCATGCGCGCCATGTTCACCATGATGAACGGCGCGCGCCTCGGCGTCGGCATCCAGGGCCTGGGCCTCGGCGAGACCGCCTATCAGACTGCGCGCGCCTATGCCGCGGAGCGGCTCCAGGGCCGCTCGGTCGCGGGCACCAAGTATCCGGACAAGCCCGCCGATCCCATCATCGTGCACCCCGACGTGCGCCGCATGCTCTTGACCATGCGCGCCTGGACCGAGGGCGCCCGCGCGCTCGCGGCGTGGGTCGCGATCGAGCTCGACAAGGCGGCCAAGCACCCCGATTCCGCGGAGCGCGAAGCCTCCGACGATTTCGTCTCGCTGCTGACCCCTGTGGTGAAGGCGATGTTCACCGACAACGGCTTCGCCGCCGCCAACATCGGCATGCAGGTGATGGGCGGCCACGGCTACATCCGCGAGTGGGGCATGGAGCAGCTGGTGCGCGACTGCCGGATCACCCAGATCTACGAGGGCACCAACGGCATCCAGGCCCTCGACCTCGTGGGCCGCAAGCTGCCCTCGCACATGGGCCGGCTGCTCCGCCGTTTCTTTCATCCGGTCGACGCCTATATCCGCGCGCGCCTGGAGAAGCCCGAGCTCGCCGAGTTCGTGCTGCCGCTCGCCAAGACCTTCGGTCGCCTGCAGCAAGCCTCGGCGCTCGTCGCGCAAAAGGGCTTGGCCGATCCCGAGGAAGCCGCCGCCGCCGCGACCGATTATCTCCGCCTCTTCGGGTTGACGGCCTACGCTTACTTGTGGGCCCGCATGGCCGAGCTCGCGATCGCCAAGACCTCGGGCGAGGACGCCGCCTTCTACAAGGGCAAGCTCGCGACATCCCGCTTCTTCATGACGAAACTCCTGCCGGAG
>DASZHJ010000245.1:0-13104 GCA_035938015.1 Allostellaceae bacterium | reverse complement strand
GCGCCGCGCTCGTATTTCTGCACCTGCTGGAAGGTGAGGCCGATCGCCTCGCCGAGCTTCTCTTGGCTCATGCCGAGCAGTGTACGGCGCAACCGTACGCGCGAGCCGACATGAACGTCTATGGGATTGGGTTTGTCGGATTTCTGGCGGCGTCTTCGGCCGTCGCTGGTTTTGCTATTCATTATCCTCGGCCGACCGATGCAGGGTCTGGCCATTGATAATTCACACGATCGTATGCGGTCAACCGCTAGTGGTGGATTTTGTAGAGGCTAGACCGGAATTTATGCGGGTTTGTCGGATTTCCTCTTCAAGCTGGAAGAAATCCAAGCAAGGCCTAGTAAAACGGGCAGGGCGGCGAAGAAAAATGCATCGCCCGACTGCTCGTAGAGCGTCGGCGGCAGCGCGCGCGGCAGCGGCAGGTCGAGATAGCCCACGACATCGAGGCCGATGCGCCGCACCACGCGCCCCATCGGATCGATCAGGCCGGAGATGCCGTTGTTGGCCGCGCGGACCACCGGCATCCCTTCCTCGATCGCTCGCACCCGAGCGATCGCGAAATGCTGGAAGGGTCCCGAGGTGAAGCCGTACCAGGCATCATTGCTGATGGCGAGCAGCCATTGTGGCCGGTCGGCTGGATCGATCACCTCGCCCGGGAAGATCACCTCGAAGCAGATCAACGCCGAGACCGGCGGCAAGCCCGGCAGGTGCAGCGTGCGCGGCCCCGGCCCGAAGGTGAAATCCGTGGTACCCGGCGTGATCTTGTCGATCGGGAGCACGCTGCGGAACGGCACGTATTCTCCGAACGGTACCAAATGGGCCTTGTCGTAGGTGCCTTGGATGATGCCGGCATGGTCGATGGCGACCATGCTGTTCCAGAAATGCTCCAGCGGGCCGGGCGGCGGGTCGCTGCGGTCGCTGCCCACAAGCGCGAGGCCGTTCGCGGGCAACAGCCCCGCGATGGCCATGCGCGCGCCGGCGTCTCGGTCGAGGAAGGGGGGCGCGCCCGCCTCGGGCCAGATCAAGACAGTGAAGGGGCTGCCGGACTCCGAAGGCTCGCTGCTCAAGGCGAGCTGTCGGCGGAAGTTCGTCAGGCGCTCGCCGGGATCGTTCTTGAGGGTCTGGGCGATCGAGGGTTGGACGACACGGATGGTCACGCCCGGCTGCATTGCCGGCGCGCCGAGGCCGTCGAGCCGCAGCCAGCCAAAGGCGAAGCACGCCACGAGCAGCGCCGCAGAGGCGAGGAGCGGCGGCCAGCGGCGTCCCGCGAGGTCGCCCAAGGTCGCCGGCAGCACCGCCGCGGTGACCGTCAGCAGGCTCAAGCCGTAGATGCCGACCAGAGACGTCACCTGCAGCATGGCAAGGCTGCCGGGAAACGCGCCCGACCAGGCATAGCCCACGAGGTTCCAGGGTAATCCCGTGAGCACGTGACCACGCAGCCACTCGGCGCCGCACCAGAACGCCGCCAGCGCCAGCGCCCGGGAGGCGCCGCGCCATTTGAGCCAGCGGCAGATCAGATGCGCTCCCAGCACCGCGGCGCCGGTAAATATCGCAAGTCCCGCCGGCACCCCCAGCAGCGCGAAGGGCGTCAGCCACCAGAATCGCGCGATGTCGACGAAGAGTGCGGCCGTCATCCAGTAGAAGCCGGCGACGAAGAAGCCGAGACCAAAGCACCAGCCGATGCCGAAGGCCTCGCGCGAGCGCTGCGCGCCGTCGAACAGCCAGACGAAACCGACGAAGGACAGGACCAGCACCGGGGTCATGTCGACGGGCGGTAGGGCCGCGGCCGCCAGCACGCCCAAGAGGAAGGCCGCGCCATAGCGTCGGAAACCCTGCAGCTCCGCCAGCCGGAGCGCCGCGAGCTGCGCGGGCGCTACGGGGATGGCGCCGCGGAATTCGAGAATGGTGGTCCGCTCAGGCATGCTCGACCTCGGTGACCGGCGGCGGCGCCGGCAACCCGCGCAAGCGCAGGCGTTTGACCCGTCGCGGATCGGCGTCCAGCACCTCGATCTCGAAACCCGAGGGATGCTTGATCACCTCGCCGCGAGTCGGCACTCGTCCCGCGAGCGTCGTGACCAGGCCGCCCAGCGTATTGATCTCCTCTTCGCTATCGGGCGGCAGGAGCTTCTGGCCGGTGGCGTCCTCGAGGCGGTCGATGGGCATGCGCGCCTCGACGATGACGCTGCCGTCCGGACGCTCGATCAGCTGCGGCGGATCGGCGGGATCGTGCTCGTCCTCGATCTCGCCCACGATCTGCTCGATCACGTCCTCGATCGAGAGCAAGCCGTCGACGCCGCCGAACTCATCGACCACCAACGCCAGATGGATGCGCGTCAGCCGCATCTGCAACAGCAGGTCGAGCACCGGCATGGAGGGCGCCACGAAAAGCACCTTGCGCACGATCTTGGCAAGCGGCACCGGCTTGTTGTCGGCAGCGTAGGGCAACAGGTCCTTGATGTGCAGCATGCCGACAACATCGTCGAGCGTCTCGCGATAGACCGGCACGCGCGAATGCCCCTGCTCCACCATGGATTTGACGACTCGATCGAACGGCGTATCGACCTCGAGCGCCACGATGTCGACCCGCGGCACCATCACGTCGCCGGCGGTCTGCTCGTGCAGCTTCACGATGTTGGCAAGGATCGCCCGCTCCTGCGGGTCGAAAGGCTGCTCCTCGTGCTCCTCGATCAGCTCCTCGAGCGAGGTGCGCAGATCCTGCTCGCCCGTGCGCTCGCCGCGCAGCTGTTTCAGCCAATTGCGCAAACCGCGGAACGGGCCCTCCTCGGCCTCGCGCGCGGGCGGCCGGCCGGTTGGGGCGTCAGTCATCACCCACCGCCTGCCGTTCGGCATAGGGATCGGCGACGCCGAGCCGCGCCAGCACCTGGGTCTCCAGCGCCTCCATTTGCTCGGCCTGTCCGGGGTCCTCGTGGTCGTAGCCGAGCAGGTGCAGGATGCCGTGCACCACGAGGTGGCGCAGATGGTCGGCGAGGTCCTTGCCTTGTTCCTGCGCCTCGCGGCTCACGGTCTCGTAAGCGAGCACGACATCGCCCAGCAGAAACGGCGCCTTCGGCGGCAGCTCCTCGTCGAGCGATGGAAAAGACAGCACGTTCGTGGCGGCATCGATGCGCCGCCACTGCCGATTGAGCCGCCGCACCAGCGCGTCGTCGGCGAGCACCACGCTCACCTCGGTGCGGCGCGTGAGCCGCGGCTTGGCGGTGGCAAAGGCGGCCTCGGCCGCCGCCACGCAGAGCGCGCGGCGGCGCGGCAGGCGCTCGCGCCAGCGCGGCGACGTCTCCGCCAGATCGATCGCGATCGCGGGCTTGCGGCGAAGCCGAGAGGTCGAGCGGTCACTCATGGTCGCTCGGCGTACGGCGGGTGCTGCGGCGCCGGTCGCGGCGGTCGTAGGCTTGGACGATGCGTTGCACCAGCGGATGGCGCACCACGTCCGCCTCGGTGAAACGGACGGTGGCGATGCCCTCCACGCCTTCGAGCGCCGCCAATGCGTCGGTGACACCGGACGTAGTGCCGCGCGGCAGGTCGACCTGCGAGAGGTCGCCGGTTACCGCCATCCGCGCTCCCTCGCCGAGCCGGGTCAGGAACATCTTCATCTGGACGGGCGTGGTGTTCTGGGCTTCATCGAGAATGATGTAGGAGTGGCTGAGCGTTCGGCCACGCATGAAGGCGAGCGGTGCGATCTCGATCTCGCCGCTGAGCAAGCGCTTTTGCACCTGCTCGCCCGGCAGCATGTCGTAAAGCGCATCGTAAAGCGGCCGCAGGTAGGGATCGACTTTCTCCCGGATGTCGCCCGGCAGGAAGCCCAGGCGCTCGCCGGCCTCGACCGCGGGCCGCGACAGGACGATGCGCTCGACTTTGCCCGACATCATCATGTCGACGGCGGTCGCAACCGCAAGGTAGGTCTTGCCGGTGCCGGCGGGTCCCAGGCCGAACACCATCTCGTGGCTGCGCAGCACGCGGATATATTCCGCCTGGTTCGCGCCCCGCGCGCTGATGCGGCGCTTGCGCGTGTGAATCTCGGACTCGAGCCCGAACGGCGAGGGCGCCTCGCCGGGGCGACTGTGGGCGAGCCGGACCGCGGCATCGACCGCGGGGCCGTCGACCTCGAGGCCGCGCTTCAACCGGTCATAGAGTGACGCGAGGGCCGCGCGCGCCTGGTCCGCACGCGGGCTCGGTCCCGAGATCGCCAGACGATTGCCGCGGGATACCACGGAGACGCCGAGCTGGCGCTCGATGCGGTCGAGATGCGCGTCGCGCTCGCCGAAGAGCAGGGGCAGCAGCGCGTTGTCGTCGAACTGCATTTGCACGGCCTCGCTGGTGGACTTAGGCGCGCTCGAGGCGGAGGGCGATCTCATGCGAGGACCGGCTCCTCGCGGTCGAGCCGCTCGCCGGCGAGGCTGTTGGGCTCCGCGCCGACGATGCGCACCGGCACCAGCGCGCCCACCAGCCGCGCCGGCGCCAATACGTGGACCGGCTGCAGATAAGGGCTGCGGCCGACCAGCTGTCCCGGATGCCGGCCCGGCCGCTCCAGCAGCACCTCGAGCGTGCGGCCTACCTGGGTCCGGTTGAACGCGCGTTGCTGCGTCTCGAGCAGCTCCTGCAGGCGCCGAAGCCGCTCGGATTTGACCGCGTCGGGGACCTGATCGGGCTCTGCCGCCGCGGGCGTGCCAGGCCGCGCGCTGTATTTGAAGGAGAAGGACTGCGCGAATTCCACCTCGCGCACCAGCGCCAGCGTCGCCTCGAAATCGCGCTCGCTCTCGCCGGGGTAGCCCACGATGAAATCGGAGGAGAAGGCGATCTCGGGCCGCGCGCGGCGCAAGCGCTCGAGAGTGCCCAGATAGTCGGCAGCCGTATGCCGCCGGTTCATGGCCGCCAGAATTCGGTCCGAGCCCGACTGCACGGGCAGATGCAGGAATGGCATCAACGCCGCCACGTCGCGGTGCGCTTCGACGAGCTCGTCGTCGACATCGCGGGGATGCGAGGTGGTGTAGCGGATCCGGGCGATGCCCGGGATCTCGCCAAGCGCGCGGATGAGCCGGCCCAAGCCCCATTCGCCGCCGCCGGGCGCCACGCCGTGGTAGGCGTTGACGTTCTGGCCCAAGAGCGTGATCTCGCGCGCGCCGGCCGCGACTTGACGGCGTGCCTCCTCGAGCACCTCGGTCGCCGGACGCGAGAACTCGGCGCCGCGGGTATAGGGGACGACGCAGAAGGTGCAGAACCTGTCGCAGCCCTCCTGGACCGTGAGGAAGCTCGCCACACCCTGCGGTGCGGAGGCGCCGGGCAAGTGGTCGAACTTGCTCTCGACGGGAAAGTCGGTGTCGAGGACGCCGCCCGCGCGCCGCGTCGCGGTTGCCACCAGCTCCGGCAAGCGATGATAGGTCTGGGGCCCCAGAACGATGTCGACATGGGGCGCGCGGGCCAGGATCTCTGCGCCCTCGGCTTGCGCGACGCAGCCGGCAACGGCGAGGATCACGCGGCCGCCCCGCCTTTGCGCGGCGTCCTTGAGCGGCTTCAGACGTCCGAGCTCCGAGAACACCTTCTCCGCCGCCTTCTCGCGGATATGGCAGGTGTTGAGGATCACCATGTCCGCCTCGCGCGGGCTCTGCGTGGGCGCGTAGCCCAGCGGCGCCAGCACGTCCGCCATGCGAGCGGAATCGTAGACGTTCATCTGGCAGCCGTAGGTCTTGATGTAGAGCTTCTTGGCGGGGGTCATGAGGGATCAGCTGTCTGCGGCCACTTGGGCCGCGACGGCGGGTAGCGGCCCCTGCCGAAGCGGTGCCGGCGGAAGCACGGCGCTGGTTGCCTCGACCGGCTGCGGCCGGCCCGAGATCGCCGAGGCGACCCCGGCGGAGACCACCCGCCAGCAATGCTCCGCAAGCGCCTTGCGCGTGGGGAAGGCTTCGATGCTGACGGGAGGGTGGAACTCGACGGTGACGCCGACCCGGCCCAAACCCACCATGGTCCAAAGATGGGAGGCCATGTCCATGTCGCCATACCACGCGAAGAACGGCCGGTAAAACCGGCCGATCGGCATGCCGTCGAGCGTCACATAGGCGATCGAGACCGGCTGCACCGTGATGGCGCGCTCGAGGCGCGCGGCATGCACCGCGGCGAAGAGCGCACTCTTGAACGGCAGCACGCGGCTGCCGTCGTCGCTGGTGGCCTCGGGGAACAGGACGAGCCGGCCGCCTTCCTTGAGCCGCTCGACGATCGCATCGCGCTGGTGATGCGTCGTGTGCGCGCGGCGGTCGACGAAGACCGTGCGCTGCAGGCGGGCGAGCCAGCCGAACATCGGCCAACCCTTGACCTCGCTCTTGGCAACGAAAGACGCGTCGAGCACGCTGCCGAGGATCTCTATGTCGACATAGGAGGTGTGATTGGCCACGAACAGCGTCGGCCGCAGCGTCGAGGGCGTGCCGATCACCGTGGTATCGAAGCCGAGGATGCGGCTGGCAAGCCGGTGATAGGCGCGAGGCAGCCGCTCCGCGAGCGGTGAGCGCAGCAGCAGGAGCAGCGCCTGGACCGGCATCAGCGGCAACGTCAGGCAGACGTAAAGCAGGAGCCGCCGCAGCCGCAGCAGAAACGCCGTCATGGGGACAAGAGGGTCGGCATCAAAGCGTGCTCGCCTCGCGCGTCTGCCGCTCGTAGTGCCGATAGTATTTGTCGGTGATCAGGTCGGTTTTCACCACGATCGACACGTCCGTGGTGTTGAACTGACGGTCGATCACCGCGCCGTCGCCGACGAATCCGCCCAGGCGCAAATAGCCCTTGATGAGAGGCGGCAGCTCCGCGAGCGACCTTGTGGGCTCGATCGCGTTGGTCGCGAGCCGGCGCATGTCGACATAGCGCGAGGCGAGCGCGCGGGGCCGGAGCGCCGGCGGTGCCAGGTGGTGGTAATAGAGATAGCTCAGCGGCACCGCCAGCGCTTCGGGATCGATGCCGGGCAGGCTCGCGCAGCCGAACATCAGGTCGATCTGGTGATAGAACACATAGGCCGCGATGCCGCGCCAAAGCAGTTGCATGGTCGGACGATTGCGCGCGGAGGCATCGACGCAGGAGCGGCCGAGCTCCAGGATCTCGCCGGGATAGGCCACCATCGTGGAGATGTCGTACTCCTCGGCCGAGTAGAAGCGGCCGACCCGCGCGGCGGCGCCCCGGCGGATCAGGCGATAGGTCCCGATGACGGACTGCGGGCCTGAGCCGCGCGCGTGATCGATCACCAGCAGATGGTCGGCGACCTCGTCGAAGCGGTCGAAGTCGCGCCGGGCGCGCGCCATTTCCGGCGTCGGCTCGGCGCCCATTTCCTCGTAGAAGACCCGGTAGCGGAGCGCCTGGGAGGCCGCGACCTCGCTCGCCGTCTCCGCGAGACGGACGGCAAGCAAGCCTGAGCGGATGTCGAGCGCCCGCGCGCGCTCGGAGGTGACCATCGACTCGAACTGCAGGTTGCTCATGAGTCCCCCCTGAAGCTGGGCTCAATCGGCCGCATGGCCAATCGCAAGCATGCAAAAGTCGGCGCGGGCGCGCTGTCCATGGGCATTCATTTGCCGGCGGCGCGCCCGGTCTTGGTCTCGAGCGGGACGGCGTAAAGCTCGAGGCGGTGGTCGACGAGGCGAAATCCCAGCTGCTCGGCCACCTGCCGCTGCAGGCGCTCGATCACCTCGTTCTTGAACTCGATCACGCGCCCCGTCTGCAGATCGATCAGGTGGTCGTGATGATCGCTGGGCATCTCCTCGTAGCGGGATCGGCCGTCGCCGAAATCGTGGCGCGCCAGGATGTTCGCCTCCTCGAAAAGCCGAACGGTGCGATAGACCGTGGCGATGCTGATGCGGGGGTCGATCTCGGCCGCGCGGCGGTGCACGCTCTCGACGTCCGGGTGGTCGGAGGAATCGGAGAGCACCCGGGCGATGATGCGCCGCTGCTCCGTCATTTTGAGACCCTTGTCGTGGCACAGGCGTTCCAGGCGCGATGGCATTTCGGTTGGTCCCGCCTCCCTAGCAGCCTCGAGGGCGCACCCGTGAGGCGATGGGCGGCGCCCAGTTGGGCCAGTATATCCGAACTGTCCTGACCGTCCTATGACGGCGTGCCGGCACGGGTCGAACGCGCTAAGCCTCAGGCCGCGCTCGATTTTCTGCCTCTGGTGCCGAGCCCGATCTCCTTGGCGAGGCGGGAGCGCTGGCGGGCGTAATTGGGTGCCACCATGGGGTAGTCCGGCGCCAGGTTCCAGCGGTCGCGGTATTGCTCGGGCGTCATGTTGTAGGCGGTCTTGAGATGCCGCTTCAGCATCTTGAGCTTCTTGCCGTCCTCCAGACAGACCAGATAGTCCGGATGGATCGACTTCTTGACGGGAACCGCGGGGTCGGGGCGCTCGGCGTTGGGGGCTTGGCCCTTCCCGACATTCGCCAGCGATTGATAGACTTGGCTGATCAGTTGCGGCAGATCCGCCGCCGCAACCGCGTTCTTCGAGACATGAGCGGCGACAATTTCCGTGGTTAACGTCAGGAGTTCTTTAGTGTTCGCGGTATCGGACATTTCGGGCTTTCCTTTGGAACTTCAAACACGGATATAGTTTTTTGCTGCCGGCAAAGCAATGAGCCTGACCACCACAACATTGCACTCTCGATTGGCAGTAGAAATAGCAACAGTTCCGGCAAAATCAAACTGAAACCCTGTGGGCGAGCCGGCCTGCCCTTCGGATGATCCAGCCGGACCTGCGGCTTAGGTCAGTAACGTCCGGCGCAGGATCCGGGCGTCCATCAGGCTCGCATCCGGGCGGCGGTAGTATCCGCGGCGCGTCCCTGCGTGCTCGAAACCGAGATCACTATAGAGCGCAAGAGCTCCGGCATTGTCCTCGGCGACCTCGAGGGTGAGGTTTGCCACGCCCAGTGCGCGCGCTCGGGCAAGCAAGTCCTCGAGGAGCGCGCGCGCCGCGCCGCGGCGGCGCGCGCTCGGCGCCACGCCCAGCGTCACGATCTCGCCCGCGGGGCCGAGCAGCATGTCGAATAGAAATCCCTGCGGCCGTTGCTCGGGATCGCCGGGATCGATCGCCCAGCGCCCGCTGGCGCCGGCAATCTGGAGGACGCCCTCGAAGTCGGATCGGCTCCAGGATTCGCCGGGAAAGCAAAGCGCGTGCAGCCGGGCCGCATGCTCGATCGTCGGGAGCGTCACCGGCACGATGCGCCAGCGGGTCACGGCCTCGATCCCTTGGCCAGCGTCACGTCGGGCGCGTGCAGGTAGCGGGGCTCCAGGCGGTCCGTGCGGAGCCCCGCCTGCCAGTGCTCGCCCGCAAGCCGGCCGAGCGCGCCGGCATCGATGGTTCCGGGCCCCGGCGCGATCGCGAGGTCGCGGCCCCGAAGCGCCGAGCCGAGCCGTGCGGCGCCATCGCCCGCCAGCACCAGGGGTCCGGCCGGCGCGGCGCTCGGCCAATGGTCGGCCGCGACCAGGGCGCCCTCGCCCACGGGCGCCCGCTGGCGGTCGAAGGCCTGGAGGTAGAGCTCGTCCCGCCGGCTCTCGATCGCCACCAGCAACGCGCGCCCCTCGAGCAGCTCCGCGGGGAGGGACGCCGCCACGGCCTCGAAGCTGCCCAGGCCGAGCGCTGGCAAGCCCGTCGCCAGTGCCAATCCTTGCGCGGTGGCGATGCCGATGCGCACTCCGGTGAAGGCACCCGGCCCAAGCGTCACCGCGATGAGATCGAGCTCGCCGAAGCCGATGCCGGCCGCGGCCATGACGCGGGCGATCATGGGCACGAGATGCTCGGCCTGGCCGCGCAGCATGGCGGCGCGCTCCTGCGCAAGCACGAGATCGCCGCTCAGCACCGCTGCCGAGCAACCGCCGCCGGAGCTGTCGAAGGCGAGGACTTTCATGCTGCCGCCAGCTTCCCTGGCGGTCTGTTATTCCGCAACGCTAAACGTCGCTAATATTTGTCCGGCGCGAAAGCTCAGACCGGGCGGACTTCCTGGACCTCGGGCACGTAGTGCCGGAGCATGTTCTCGATGCCGGCCTTGAGCGTGGCGGTCGAGCTCGGACAGCCCGAGCAGGAGCCCTGCATGTGCAGGTAGACCACGCCGTCCTCGAAGCTGTGGAAGATGATGTCGCCGCCGTCCTGCGCCACCGCGGGGCGCACGCGGGTCTCCAGCAGCTCCTTGATCTGCGACACCACCTCGCTGTCCTCGTCCGCGCCGGGCTCGGCTGCCGTGGCGGCGCCGCTCATGACCGGGCGGCCCGAGGTGAAATGATCCATGATGGCGCCAAGCACCACGGGCTTGAGATTGAGCCAGTCGAGATCGGCGGCCTTGCTCACCGTGATGAAATCGGCGCCGAGATAAACGCCGGTCACGCCCTCGAGCGCGAACAAGCTTTCGGCGAGCGGCGAGATCTTGGCCGCCTCGGGCTCCGTGAAATTGGCCGTGCCGGCGTCCATGACCGCGCGGCCCGGCAGAAACTTGAGGGTCGCGGGATTGGGCGTGGGCTCGGTTTGAATGAACATTTCGGGAGACTCCGGATCGAGAGGTCGCCGCAGAAGCTTGGGTGTCCGAGCCCTTAAGTCAACCCCTTGGTCAGTAGGGTCAATATGCCCGCGCGGCACCCATGCCGGCTCGGCGCTTGCGGCACCCGCCCCGGCGCGGGTCAAATGGGGGACATGACGATGGTCTTGGCAGAACGGCGCGCACCGCGCCTCTCCGCGGCGCGGCTTCGCGCTCAGCCGGTGATCGACTGGCTGGTGGAGGTCGCGCGCCGGATCGACGGAGCTCCCGAGTTTCTCCAGGCGATCTGCGAGCGGATCGTGGCGGAAGGCGTGCCGCTCGAGCGCTGCACGGTGCATGCGCGCACGCTGCACCCGGAGATTTTCGGCTTCACGGTGCGCTGGCTGCCGGGCCGGCCGACCGAGATGATCCCGCAATACCACGGCGGCAGCACCACCGCCGCTTATCAGAACAGCGCGGTCTATTGGCTGTTCGGCGGCGCCGAGCGGTTTCGCCGCCGGATCGGCAAGCCCGGCGTCGCGCTCGACTTCAGCATTCTGCCCGATCTCAAGGCCGCCGGGTTCACCGACTACGTCGCCCGGCGGCTGCCCTTCACCGACGGCACCAGCAGCGCCATCACCTTGGCGACGAGACGGCCGGGCGGGTTCGACGACGACGACCTCGAGTTCTTCGACGCGCTCCTGCCGCATATGGCGCTGGTCTTCGAGGCGCGCGTCGGGCATCGGATCGCCGAGAACGTCGTCAAGACTTATCTCGGCGAGGATGCCGGTCGGCGCGTTCTGCGCGGCGAGGTGACGCGCGGCAGCGGCGAGGTGATCGAGGCCGCCATCCTGTTCGCGGATATCCGCGGCTTCACGGAGCTCTCCGAGACGCTGCCCGGCGATCAGGTGATCGAGCTCCTCAACAGCTATTTCGAGAGCGTGATCCATCCGGTCGAAGGCCATGGCGGCCAGGTCCTGAAGCTGATCGGGGACGGCGTGCTGGCGATCTTTCCGCTCCGGCGCGGCGGCGTGAAACCCGCGTGTTTCGCGGCGGTCGCCGCGGCGAAGGCCGCCTTCGCCGACCTGGCGGAGGTCAACCGTGCGCGCGCCGCCGCGGGCGCCCGCACGTTCCGGATCGGCATCACGCTGCATGTCGGGCGGGTCATCTACGGCAACATCGGCGCCTCGACCCGGCTCGACTTCACGGTGATCGGGCGCGCCGTCAACCTGGTGAGCCGGCTCCAGAAACTCTGCCGGCGCTTCGGCAAGGCCATGCTGTTCTCGGCCGAATTCGTGCGGCAGTCCGGCGTGCCCGCGCTCTCGATGGGCCGGCACACGTTGCAGGGCGTCGGCGAGCCTCAGGAAGTCTTCGCGCTGCTGCCGGCCGAGGATCCCTACTTCGAGACCGAGTCCGGCTGAGCGCGCGCCCGGCGTCTGGGGGCGAAAAAAATCAGCTCACATGCTCCAGCTGCTCGTCGGTGAGGCTGCCGGGCACGATGGTGACCGGGACGCGCAGCTTCGCCAGCGACTTCCCGACCAGCGTGGTGATGAGCGGGCCCGGCCCCTCCGGACCGGTGCCGGCGGCCAGCACCAGGATCGACACGCTCGGCTCCTCCTCGAGCATGGCCAAGAGCTCGTCGCGCCGCCGGCCCTCGCGGATGTAGACCACGGGATGCGAGCCCGCGAGCTCCAGCACTTCCTGCGAGAGCTTGTTGAGGAGTTGCTCGGCCTCCTCTCGGCGCTCTTCCCGCATCAGCGATTCCACCGCCATCCAGTGCTGGAGATCGCTGGGCTCGATCACATAGAGCAGCGCCACGCGGCCGCCGGTGTGGCGCGCGCGCAGCGCGGCATAGTGCAGCGCCACCGGCATCTCCGCGCTCTCGTCGACCACCACCAGGAAGATGCGCTGGGGCGTCGTCTCTGCAGTTTCGTCGCTCATCGCGGAGCCTCCTAACTTAGGCGTTCCGGAACGGCAAGCTCGCAAGCCACCCGGCCAGCGCCGCCAATCCGATGGCGGTGAGGCCGTAGGCCAGCGCATACCGGTCGGCGAAATCGTGCACCTCGGCGTCAAGCCCGAGCTCCGAGACCACCAACGGCGTGGTCTGCCCGCTCACCACCGCCTTGTCGCGCACCAGGAACACCTGGACCAGATAGGTGCCGGTCGGCACATTGGCAGGGAACCGGATATCGGTGCGGAACAGCCGGTCGCCCAGGAAACTCACTTGGCCGAAGCCCGGGGGGTAGAGCCCCGCGCGCGCCTCGTTGCGCAGGAGCGCCGTGCGAAACTCCGTGGTCTCCTGCGGCGAGAGCGGCGTCTCGGTCGTGAGGCGCAGATTGTCGAGGCCGATCTGGTGCAGCTGGCGCATCGCCAGCGGCGCGATGTCGTCGATCGGCTTGCTGCTGGCGATGCTGTAGTAGCTGGGCACGCTCTGGAAGGTCACCTGGCGGGTGTTGACCCAGACTTCCGCCACCTTGCTCTTGCGGCGCACGGTGATGTCGCGCTCCGGTCCGCGCACCACCACGATGACGTCGCCGTTGCCGTCGGTGGCGCCGAACAGAACCACGCTCGTGCCCGTGAAGCCGGTGGTGATGGCCACCAGGTGGTTGGTGAGGTCGGCCACCAGCGCCTG
>DASZHJ010000244.1:0-5729 GCA_035938015.1 Allostellaceae bacterium | reverse complement strand
GGATACCAATTCTGCACGGTCGAGTATTTGATCTGGGCGCCCTCGAGCGCGATCAGTTCGACCACGGCCGCGTGCAGCTGGTTCTCGTCCCGCTGAGGCGCCGTGCAACCCTCGAGGTAGCTCACATAGGCGCCCTTTTCGGCGATGATCAGGGTGCGCTCGAATTGGCCGCTCTTGGCCGCATTGATCCGGAAATAGGTGGAGAGCTCCATCGGGCAGCGCACGCCCGGCGGGATGTAGGCGAAGGAGCCGTCGCTGAACACCGCCGAATTGAGCGCGGCGAAGAAATTGTCGCCCTGCGGCACCACGGTGCCCAGGTACTTGCGCACGAGATCGGGATGCTCCCGCACGGCCTCCCCGAAGGAGCAGAAGATGATGCCCAGCTCCGCCAGCGTCTCCTTGAAGGTCGTGGCGACCGAGACACTGTCGAACACCGCATCCACCGCCACGCCCGCGAGCGCCGCCCGCTCGTGCAGGGGAATGCCGAGCTTCGCGTAGGTCTTCAGGAGTTCGGGATCTACGTCCTCGAGCGATTGCGGCCCGGGCTTCTGCTTGGGCGCGGAATAATATGTGGCGGCCTGATAATCGATGGGCGCGACGCGGAGCTTTGCCCACTCCGGCTGCGCCATGGTCTGCCAGTGGCGAAATGCCTGGAGCCGCCAGTCGAGCAGCCACCGCGGCTCGCGCTTCTTGGCGGAAATGAACGCCACCGTCTCTTCGTTCAGGCCGGGCGGCGCCTCTTCGGCTTCGATGTCGGTCACGAAACCGTACTTATAGCCCTCCGTCGTGACCGCTCGGACGGGGTCGAGGCTCTGAAGGTTCGAAGTCATGGCGTAACGGGATCTCCTGACGGATGCACGGGGCGCGGCAGGAAGGGCGAGCGGTCAGCCACCATGTCCGCAAGGGTCACCGCTGAGAGCGCGGTGCTCACGGCCAAGTTGATGCGCTGCCAATGCGGCCGAGTTGGACAAAAGTGTGTGCGCTCGCACGTGCCGGTTTTGGCAGTGCCGGAAGCGGGATGGGACGTGCATTGGGTGATGCCGATGGCGCCGTCGATCGCGGCCACGACCGAGGCCACGGAGATCGCTTCGGCGGCTTTCGCCAGACGATACCCGCCCGCAGCGCCGCGGGCACTCGCTACGATCCCCGCATGCGCAAGAGCTTTCAACACTTTGGCGACCGTCGCTTGAGGCAATCGCGTCGATGCCGCGAGCTGCCCCGCGGTCACTTGCCTTTCGGGCTCGGTCGCCAGCTCGGACGCCACGATGACGCCGTAGTCCGCAAGTTTGCTCAGGATGATCATTGGCGCAACGCTGCCCCGATAATTAGGACCATTTCGGTACGCATTAGGTCGTCACGCTAGCGGCGAGGTCAAGCCCTGACCAGTACATTTTCGCCGCAGGCCGCTGATTTTCCGCCGAATTGACCCCGCAGGGGATGTGGGCATCCGGAGCTGGCCCGGCCCCATACCGGCGGGACCGGCGAGACTTCAGGCGCGCCGTTATGTGCGAGCTCGCTTTGGACGCCGGGTCTTCGACTACGCCGATCCGCTTGTCAGGAGTGCCAGCAATCCCTTGGCGGCGGGGCTGAGATAGCCGGTTCGGCGGTGGATTGCGGTGATCGGAATGCTGGTCCGCATCGCCGGGATGTCGAGCGCGACCAGAGCGCCCTGACGCAGCTCATCGCGCACGCTGCTCTCGGGGACCAGCGCCAAGCCGAAGCCGGCTTGTGCCAAACGCTTCTGGGCGGTCAGACTGTCGATCAGCGTGACGTCGGCGCCTTCGAGCCCGGCGCGGCTCAATTGGCGCGCCAGCACTTGGCCGGAATCGCGCTCGCCGGGCGTCGGCGGAAAGCCGATCCAGCGCTCGGCGCCCAGTAGGCGCGGACCGCCCACGCGCCGGGCTGCCAAACGATGTCCCGGCGCCGCAACCACCAACATGGCCTCGCTGCCGGCGGCCCGCGACACGAGTTCCGGCCGGTCGCTGGTGAAATAGCGCAGGCCCAGCGTCGCATCGCCCCGCCGCACCAGGTCAGTGACCTCTCGGCTCGACGCCGTGCGGAGCTCGAGCCGCACACCCTTCCAACGCCCCGCGAATCGGCGGAGCGCCTCAACGATCTGCGTATCGGCGAGCGTTCCGACCAGAGCGAGCGAGACCGCGCCCTCGATACCCGCCTGCAAGCCGCGCACGGCCTCTTGGCCATCCCTGAGCGATGCCAGCGCAGCCTCTGCATGCGGCAGGAACGCGCGGCCGGCTTCGGTCAGCTTCGCTTGGCCGCGCAGGCGCTCGAACATCGGCACTCCGAGCTCGTGCTCGAGGATGCCAAGGCGACGGCTGATGGCGGGCTGCGAGCGATGCAGCCGACGGCCGGCGCGCGTGAAGCCGCCGAGTTCCGCGATCGCAACGAAGGCCTGAATCTCGTCGATGTCCATGGATCAGGATTCCTGATGATGAGAGAAAATACTATGCATTGGACAATAGATTGAGCCAAGCCGAGGCTTACTTCAGGTTTGGATTCGCCCGACATACATAAAGGAGAAACGCAGATGAGGAGCCATGCGGAGAAAGCGGCCGCGTTTCGCGCGCTGCACGAGCGGCCCGGCGCGTTCATCATCCCCAATCCCTGGGAGGCCGGCACCGCGAAGCTGCTGGCGGCACTGGGCTTCGAGGCGCTTGCGACCACCAGCCTTGGGCTCGCGAATATGCTCGGCCGCGCCGACAGCACGGTGACCCGGACCGAGGTGATCGCCAATTGCCGGGTGATCTCGGAAGCGACCGATCTCCCAGTCAACGCCGATCTCGAGAACTGTTTCGCGCACGAGCCCGAGGCAGCGGCAGAAACAATCCACCTCGCCGCCGAGGCCGGCGCGGTCGGCGGCTCGATCGAGGACTTCAGCGGCGATCGGAAGAGCCCGATCTATGATTTCGACCTCGCCGTGGCGCGCGTGCGCAGCGCGGCCAAGGTCGCCCACGCCCTCCCCGTGCCATTCCTGCTTACGGCGCGGGCTGAAAACCTCATCCGCGGACGCACCGACATGAACGACACCATCCGTCGGCTGCAGGCCTATGAGGCCGCCGGCGCGGACGTGCTCTACGCGCCAGGTCTAAGCAACCTCGACGAGGTGCGCGAGGTCGTGCGCGCGGTGGGCCGGCCGGTCAACGTTGTTACCGGTTGGCTCGATCCCGACATCACGCTGGCGCAGTTGAGCGACGCCGGCGCCAAGCGGATCAGTGTCGGCGGCGCTCTCTCCCGCTTGGCTCTGGCGACGTTTGTCAAGGCGGGGCGCGCCATGCAGGAGCAGGGCTCCTTCGCGTGGATGCGCGACATGATGGGCATGGCGGAGGCCCGGAAGATGCTCACCTAGGTCTCGTGGACAGGGGCACGGTCCTGTCGCAAGGTGTGGTCGCAGGACAGCGCTTACACGGGGATGCGCCATGGACTTCGAATACTCGGAGAAATCGTACCGGATTCAGAGCGAGATCAAAGCTTTCATCGCGGAGCACGTGGCGCCGCGCGATACCGACTACACGCGCATCGTCGAGCACGAGCACGTCTTCCCGCCGCCCTTCATGGAAGACCTCAAGGCGAAAGCGCGCGCGGCGGGGCTCTGGAACCTGTTTCTGCCGGGTCTCAAGCCCGATGAGCCGGGAACGCGGATGTCGAACCTGGACTACGCGCCCTGCGCCGAGATCATGGGGCGCATTCATTGGTCCTCGGAGGCGTTCAACTGCAGCGCCCCCGACACCGGCAACATGGAGTTGCTGCACCTCGCGGCCACTCCCGCGCAGAAGGCACAATGGCTGCGCCCCCTGCTCGAAGGCAAGATCCGCTCCGCCTTCGCGATGACCGAGCCCGAGGTCGCCTCCTCCGACGCCACCAACATCCGCACCTCGATCAAGCGCGAAGGCAATGAGTGGGTGATCAACGGCCGCAAGTGGTTCATCACCAACGCCGGCGATCCTCGCTGCAAGATCCTGATCGTGATGGGCCAGACCAGCCCGGACCGATCGGAGACCTATCGCCGCCAGAGCATGGTGCTGGTGCCCAAGGAAACGCCGGGCGTCAGGGTGGTGCGCAATCCCCCGGTGATGCATCACCAGGCGCCCGAAGGGCATTGCGAGATTCTGTTCGAGAACGTCCGCGTGCCCGTCGACAATCTGCTGGGGGAGGAAGGCGGCGGCTTCGCGCTGGCGCAAGCACGCCTCGGACCCGGCCGCATCCATCACTGCATGCGCTCGATCGGCGCCGCCGAGTTGTCGCTCGAGCTGATGGTGCAGCGCTCGCTGCAGCGCAAGACCTTCGGCCGGCTGCTGCACGAGCACGGCGCGGTCCAGGACTGGATCGCGCTCTCTCGCATCGAGATCGAGCAGGCCCGGCTCCTGGTGCTGAAGGCGGCGTGGCTCATGGACAAGTCCGGCAACAAGGCGGCGCGCAGGGAAGTGGCGCTCATCAAGGTTGCGGTGCCGCGCATGCTCGTCACCATTGCTAATCGCGCCATGCAGACGTTCGGGGCCAAGGGCCTGACTCAAGACACCCCGCTGGCGGACATCTGGACCCAAGGCCGCATTCTGCAATTCGCCGACGGCCCCGACGAAGTGCACCTGCGCTCCATCGCGCGTCAGGAGGTAAAGGCGATGCAGGAGCAGCTCACGCGCAACACGACGGCCAGCAAGAGTCCGGCGGTGAGTTAAGAAGCAAGAAGGCGCGTCGCCAAAAAGTGTGCGCGTGTTCCACAGGCTGTGCATGATTCCGCGATAGCGCGTGGGCGAGTCGCGGTGCTATGAGTCCGACCCCCATGGCCGAGCCCAGTCGCCCCAACAATGTAACGCCGCTGCGCGAGGGCGCCGAGACGCCCTACCGCACGCCACCGCACAATACAGAGGCCGAGCAGGCGCTGCTGGCAGCGATTCTCGTCAATAATGCAGCATACCACCGGGTTTCCGAGTTCCTGCTGCCCGAGCATTTTGCCGAGGGCGTGCACGGCCGCATCTTCGCCGCCATCGGAAAGCTGATCGAGCGCGGGCAGATCGCCAATCCCGTCACGCTCAAGAACCTGTTCGACCAGGACAGCGCGCTGCAGGAGATCGGTGGTGGCGAGTACCTGGCACGGCTCGCCCGCTCGGTGGTCACGATCATCAACGCCGAGGACTACGGCCGAACGATCTACGATCTCCACCTGCGCCGGCAGTTGATCACCCTGGGCGAAGACGTCGTCAACGAGGCTTTCGCCCACGACCTCGAGCGGGATGCCGTAAAGCAGATCGAGGCCGCGGAGCAGCGGCTGTTCGACCTCGCCACCACCGGCCAGTCCGAGCGCGGCTTCCAGCCGTTCCAGCAAGCTCTTCTTACGGCGATCGAACTGGCGGCCGACGCCTTTAAGCGGGACGGGCGTATCGTCGGGGTCGCCACTGGCTTCACCGAGCTCGATAAGCTCCTGGGTGGGATGCATCCCTCGGATTTGGTCGTGCTGGCGGCCCGCCCCTCCATGGGCAAGAGCGCACTCGCCACCAACATCGCCTTTCACGCCGCTCGCCATTACCGAACGGTCGACACCGTGGACGGCAAGAAGAAAACCGAGGACGGCGCGGTCGTTGCATTCTTCTCGCTGGAGATGTCGAGCGAGCAGCTAGCAACACGCATCCTGTCCGAGGAATCCGGGGTGCCCTCGCATCTGATCCGCCGAGGCGAAGTGAAGGCAGAGGACTTCGAGAAGTTCGTGCAAACGAGCT
>DASZHJ010000243.1:0-1947 GCA_035938015.1 Allostellaceae bacterium | reverse complement strand
GCCGGCGCCGAGATCGCCCAGCGCCTTGGCGATGCCGAAGTCGGCGAGCTGCGCGTGGCCCGCCATGAAGAGCACGTTCTCCGGCTTGAGGTCGCGATGCACGACGGCGCGGCCGTGCGCGTGGGCGAGCGCATCGGCGATCTCGCGCAGGATCCGCAGCGCTTCGTCGATGGGCAGCTCGCCGTCGCGCACCAGGCGGACGCGCAAGGTGCTGCCCTCGACGTACGGCATCACGTAGTACAGGAGCCTGCCGCTCTCGCCGGAGTCGATCAGGCTCAGGATGTTGGGATGCTGCAGGCGCGCCGCGATGCGGATCTCGCGATGGAACCGCTCGGTGCCCATCGAGGCGGCGATCTCGGGCCGCAAGACCTTGATGGCGACCCTGCGGCCATGCCGCAGGTCCTCGGCGAGGAACACCGTTCCCATGCCGCCGGCGCCGAGCTCGTGCTCGACCCGGTAGCCATCGCCCAGCGCGTCCTGCAACTGCCGCTCGGTCTGTTCCGGCACCCCAGCCACCTCGCTCGGTCCAGTCAGGAGCGTACTATAAGCAAGCCGTAGAGGCCACGCGATCATCCCGCCGCCACCTCAGGGGGGGACGCGACGCGCGAGTGCTGACCAGATTTCATTCAGATCGAGACGTTCCGCCCAATCAGCAATGTACGTCCGATCTACCTGTTCGGCGCTGACTTTAAGGATACCAGTGATGTCACGCAGGTGTTTCTCGGAGCCGCCCTCACGGTAGTACTCCATCTTCTTGATGATCACGTCTTCCGGTGCGGCGAAGGAGACCTCGAGATCCGGCATGAGCTTGATCTGTCGTGCACGCTCGAAGCGACTGCGGTTGAAGGGGGTTTCCGCGGGCACCATGACGTCCAGTTTGAGGCCCGAGGTGGGATGAATGATATTGAACTGGCTCCTCCGCTCCACCGCTTGTCGAACGGAGCCTGGACTGATGTAGAACTCAGGCTGGGGAAACGAGCGGCAGAACTCCTCGATCCGATCTGCGGAAAGAATGACCACGATGTCGATATCGTTGGTAAATCGGGGCTCGCCATAGATCACGGTAGCGATGGACCCGGTCACGAGAAAGCGCAGGCCGAGGTTGTTCAGCGCTTCGACGGCAAACCGAAGCAGCTCATCCTGCTCCATGCGAAAGTCTCCTCGCGGCTTCTTCAATCACCTGCCCCGGCTCCCAGTCCGGGTGTTCCGCGGCGAGACTGCACAGGAGCATCCGTCGCGCCGCGGCGAACATTCCGCTTGCGATGCGCAGCCGATCGGCGCCGCTCTTGGCGCGCAGGACGCGCGCCATCTCCTCATCGATGACCTCGATCGCCTCGATGGTTCCGATGTCCATGGGTCTTTCCCCCTCGGCGCCGCCCTGCTTGGAGCTCGGAAGCTGGTCCAGCTTACTAGTGTGCCAGGATTCAAGCCCGCGGGATAGGGTCTCGGGGTCTCGGGGGTCTCGGGGGCGGACGCCCTGCGAACCGACCGCGCCACCCCAGCTGGCCTCTTGCCAAGCCCTCGCTGATTACGTGCCACCCGCTGTCCGAGGACCGCTCCCGTCGCGACGTCGGAACTTCGTTCCGCTCGCGACCTCGGCCGACCTCCGGCGAGCTTCGCGGCCCGCCGATTGCTCCGCGAGGTCGTGACATAGAAAGCAGCCGCCGGCGCTCCCTAGACTCCGCCCCGCGATCTCGATCCACGGGGAGGCCAAGCCATGCCGGGTCCGCTCTTCACCACCAAACCGCTCGTACAGCTCCTGCAAGAGGCCGAGCAGGGAGAAGGGCGCCTGCGCCGGATCCTCGGCCCGGTTCAGCTCACCAGCCTCGGTATCGGCGCCGTGATCGGCGCCGGGATCTTCGTCTCGACCGGCGTCATCGCGCGGCAGACCACCGGGCCAGCCCTGATGCTCTCGTATGTCGTGGCCGGCCTGGCCTGTCTCTTCGC
>DASZHJ010000242.1:0-9874 GCA_035938015.1 Allostellaceae bacterium | reverse complement strand
GCCGCGAATTCCGGCTGCGCGAGGCTCTCTCGGGAGTTGTGCTCGACTACGACTATGTCCTGATCGACTGCCCGCCCTCGCTCGGGCTCCTCACCCTCAACGCGCTGGTCGCGGCGGACGCCGTCCTGGTGCCGCTGCAATGCGAGTTCTACGCACTCGAGGGTTTGAGCCACCTCATCCGCACCATCGAGCGCGTGAAGCGCCACCTCAATCCCGGTCTCGAGATCCAAGGCATCGTGCTCACCATGTTCGACAAGCGCAACAACCTCAGCGACCTCGTGGCGGCGGACGTGCGCGGCCACCTGGGCGACAAGGTCTACGACACCGTGATCCCCCGCAATGTCCGGGTGTCGGAGGCGCCCTCGCACGGCAAGCCCGTGCTGCTCTACGACCTCCGTTGTCCCGGCGCCCAGGCTTATGTGCACCTCGCGGGCGAGGTGCTGCGCCGCGAGGATCGGCTCAGCGCATGATCGAGGACACGAGACGACGCACCCTCGGCCGCGGGCTATCGGCGCTGCTCGGCGAGGAAGATGCCGCGCCCGAGGCGGCGCCGCGCACCATCCGCATCGACCTCCTGCGACCTGGACGCTATCAACCGCGCCATCAGTTCGACACCGCCGGGATCGAGGCGCTCGCGCAATCGATCCGCGAGAAGGGCGTGCTGCAACCCCTGTTGGTGCGCCGGCATCCCGGCCTCGCCGATGCGTTCGAGATCGTTGCGGGCGAGCGGCGCTGGCGAGCGGCGCAGCTGGCGCAACTGCACGAAGTTCCCGTGGTGCTCCGCGAGATCGACGATCGCGAGGCGCTGGAAATCGCACTGGTCGAGAACCTGCAGCGCCAGGATCTCTCCGCGCTCGATGAAGCCACGGCTTATCAGCGCCTGCTCGACGAGTTCAGCCACACCCAGGAGGCCGTCGCGCAAGCCGTCGGCAAGAGCCGCAGTCACGTCGCCAACACGCTGCGGCTCCTGGACCTGCCGGCCGCGGTGAAACAGCTCCTGGAGGAGGGCCAGCTCAGCGCGGGTCACGCCCGCGCGCTGCTCGGCGCCAGCGATCCCCAAGGCCTCGCCCAGGAGGTCGTGCGTCGCGGCCTCAACGTGCGCCAGGTTGAGCGGCTCGCGAAGCGGTCGAGAGCGAAACCGAGCCAGAGGACCGCACCCTCGAAGGATGCCGATACCCGCGCGGTCGAGCGCGATCTCTCGATGGCGCTGGGACTCGCCGTCAGCATCTCGCCCGCGGGGACCGGGGGCACGCTCGGCATCCGCTACCAGACCCTCGATCAGCTCGAGGATCTCATCCACCGCCTGAGATATGCGCCGACTCTAAAGTATTGAGCGGAGCCCCGCCGAAGGGACGCACGTTGTCATCGCCGCTTCGGCTGCGCGCCGCGGGCGAGGCGGAGGAGCGCGTCGCTGCAGATCGTGCGATCGGGAAAGCCCGTGCGTTTGCACTGACGCTCGGCCTCGAGGAGAACCGCGAGCGCCGCAGCCGCCTTGCGCGGCGGCCATTGCCGGAGCGCGCCGAGAAAGCGGGTTTGATGCTTGAAGAAGACCGGCGGGCGCAGCGACTGTAGGGCCGCCTCGGCCGGCATGCCCGCGGCGATCCTCGAGCCGGCGAGGTGCAGTTTCTCGAAATGCCGCATCGCGGCCTTCACGATGCCGACCGCGCTCTCGCCTTCCTGGAAAGCACGCTGGAGCGTTCGCTCCAGCGTCGCGACGTCGCCCTCGGCCGTCGCGAAGATGGCGTCGTCGACGCTGAGTGCCGCGCTGTCGCCGACGCAGGCGATGGCATCCTCGAGGCCGACGCGGCCGCCGTCGCCCGCGTAGAGCGCAAGCTTCTCAAGCTCGGCGCGGCTGAGGCCACGGTCGCCGCCGAGGCGAGACACCAAGTACTCGCGCGCGTCGGAGGCTGCCGCGATCTTGTGGCTTGCCAACACGGAGTTCACGAGCTCGCCGAGCTCGTCCACGCCGTCGGCGTAGCACGGCACCGCAACCGCGGTCTTCGCGCCCTCGAAGGCGCGGCGCAGCGCCGAGCGTGCCGCGAGATCGCCGGCTTCCGCGATCGCGACGCTGTCGCCCGGCGGCGGTGCATCCAAGAAGGCCGCGAACAACGCACCGAGCGCGTCGCCGGCGTCCTTGACGCGCACCAGACGCCGCCCGCCGGTGAAGCTCAGCGCCGCCATCTCGTCGTTGAGCCGCGCGGGATCGGATGCGAGCGCCGATCCCGGCAGGGTCATCACGCGGAAGGGGTCTTCGAGATCGAACGCCACCGACTTGGCGAGGCTCTCCGCGCGCTCGCGCACGAGGCCGCCGTCGGGACCGTAGACCAGGATTGCGCGCAGCTTGGGATCGGGCTTGGCGATGTAGCCGGAGACGAAGCCCTGGATCCGGGCGCCCGTGAGCTTCACGACGCGGCGGGAGCGGAGCGGTGCTTGCTCACGTAGAGCTCCAGCCGCATCAAGATGTCGTCGCCGACGTCTTGCACGGTGCGGTCTTCGGCGGTGTGCAGGGCCACCACCGTGGCGTAATTGTCGGTGAGGACGTCGAAGGAGCTGATGGAATGCGTCGTGCCCTGCAGCACCGGCGCGTTCGCTTTCACGTCCTTGAGGGTGAACTTTGCGGTCAGGGCCACTTGGCTGCGCGAGGCGGTGCCGTCCGGCCGCACACCGATATCCTCACGCTGCGCCGCGAGCTCGACGTCGAGGGTATAGCGTGTCTCCACCCGCGCGCCTGTCGGATTGAGTCCGTCGCGCAGCGAGATCGCCAGCCGCTGTCCCTGTCGGTCCGGAATGGTGTTGACCTTGATGGACGCGAGATCCGCGTCGAAGCCGGTCTCCCGGTGATGGGCGTAAAGCGGATGGAATCCGCATCCCGCGAGCAGCAGCGCGGCGCCCAGCAACAGACCCCGGCTAAACCACCACATTGACGATCCGGTTGGGCACGATGATGACCTTGCGGGGCGCGCGGCCATCGAGGTGCCGCGCCACCGCCGGAAGCGCCAGCGCGGCGCTCTCGGCTGCATGCTTCTCGCTGTCCCGCGGCAGCTCCAGGGTGCCGCGCAGCTTGCCGTTGACCTGCACCGCGATGGTGACGCGCTCCTCCGCGATCAGTGCCGGGTCTGCCTTGGGCCAGGGCTGATCGGCCAGCAGCGGGGCGTGACCGAGCTCAGCCCAGAGCTCCTCGGCGAGGTGAGGCATCATGGGTGCCATCAGCCGGGTCGCGGTCTCCAGGCCGAAGCGCAGCACGGCGGCATCGCCCGCGCCCTTGCCGTCGATCGCCTCGAGCGCGTTGGTGAGCTCGTGGATCCGCGCCACCGCGCGGTTGAAGCGGAACTTGTCGAGGTCGTCGGTGACCGCCGCGATCGTGCGGTGGGCGGTGCGCAAAGCAGCTTCCGCCGCGGGCGCGAGCTGATTGGGTAGCGCGGCACCGGGAGGCGGCAGCGGTGCGCCGGGCTCGGTCGCGAGCCGCCACAGCCGGTTCACGTAGCGCCAGACACCCTTGATGCCGGCATCCGTCCATTCGAGATCGCGCTCGGGCGGGCTGTCCGACATCAGGAACAGTCGCGCCGTGTCCGCACCGTACTCGGAGATCACGGACTCGAGACCCACCACGTTCTTGCGCGACTTGCTCATCTTCTCGAGCCGGCCGACCTGGACCGGCCGACCCTTGGCGTCGACGAGCGAGCCATCCGGTTTCTCGGTCACCTCGTCCGGGAACAGCCACTCTCCGTCGGCGTCCCGATATGTGGCGTGGCAGACCATGCCCTGGGTGAAGAGTCCCGCGAACGGCTCTTTCAAATCGAGATAGCCGCACTCCGTGAGCGCGCGGGTGAAGAAGCGGGAATAAAGCAGATGCAGCACCGCATGCTCGACGCCGCCGATGTACTGATCGACCGGCATCCAGTAGTCCACGTCCTTGCGCTCGAAGGCGGTCGCGGCGCGGGGCGAGCAGAAACGCAGGAAGTACCAAGAGGATTCGAAGAAAGTGTCGAAAGTATCGGTCTCGCGACGGGCGGGCTTGCCGCAACTGGGGCACGCCACATGCTTCCAGGTCGGATGATGGTCAAGCGGATTGCCCGGCCTGTCGAAGCTCACGTCGTCCGGCAGCAGCACCGGCAGATCCCGCTCGGGCACCGGCACGATCCCGCAGTCGCCGCAATGCACGACGGGAATCGGGCACCCCCAATAGCGCTGGCGCGACACGCCCCAGTCGCGCATCCGATAGGTGATGCTGGGCTTTCCGGCGCCGAGCGACTGCAGGCGGTCGATCACCGCGCGCTTGGCGCCTTCCACATCGAGCCCGTCCAGAAAATCGGAATTGATGATCGTGCCGTCCTCGACAAAGGCCGTATCGCCGATGGCGAAGGTCGCGGGATCGGCGCCCGGCGGCAGCACCACCGGCTTTACCGGCAGGCTGTATTTGCGCGCGAAGTCGAGGTCTCGTTGGTCATGGGCGGGACAGCCGAAGATCGCGCCGGTGCCGTATTCCATCAGTACGAAATTCGCCACGTAAACCGGCAGCTCCCAGCCCTCGACCAACGGGTGCAGCGCCTTGAGGCCGGTGTCGTAGCCGCGCTTCTCCGCGGTCTCCAGCACGGCCTCGCTGGTGCCCATCCGGTTGCACTCCGCGATGAACTCGTTGAGTTTCGGGTCCTTGACGGCGAGCTCGAGCGCCAGCGGATGGTTCGGCGAGATCGCCATGAAGGCGGCGCCGTAGAGCGTATCGGGCCGGGTGGTGAAGATCTCGAACCGGTCGCTCCGACCTTTCAGCTTGAAGAACACCCGCGCGCCCTCGGAGCGGCCGATCCAGTTCTCCTGCATCAGCCGCACCCGCTCGGGCCAGCGGTCCAGCGTCTTGATGGTCTCCAGCAGATCGTCGGAGTAGGCGGTGATGCGCAGGAACCACTGCGACAGCAAGCGCTTTTCCACCAGTGCGCCCGAGCGCCAGCCTCGGCCGTCGATCACCTGCTCGTTGGCGAGCACGGTGTTCTCCTCCGGATCCCAATTGACCCAGGACTCCCTGCGATAGGCGAGACCCGCCTTCAAGAAGTCGAGGAACATCTTCTGCTCGTGCCTGTAATAGCCGGGATGACAGGTCGCGACCTCGCGCCGCCAGTCGTAGCTCACGCCCATCCGCTGGAGCTGAGCGCGCATGGTCGCGATGTTCTCGTAGGTCCAGGTCTTGGGATGCACTTTGCCGGCGATGGCGGCATTCTCCGCGGGCAGGCCGAAAGCGTCCCAGCCCATGGGGTGCAGCACGTTGTAGCCCTGGGCGCGTTTGAAGCGCGCAACCACGTCGCCCATGGTGTAATTGCGGACATGGCCGACATGGAGCTTCCCCGAGGGATAGGGAAACATCTCCAAGACGTAGTATTTTCGCTTGCCGGGGTCCGTCGCGACCTCGAAGGCGCGGCGCTCCCGCCAAATCCTCTGCCACTTCTCTTCGGTTTCTTGAGCGTTATAGCGCGCCATCGCGCGGTCTCGTGCTCCCGTATCGAACTCGCGCGAGCGGCGGCGGTCTATTGCTGGTTGGCGACGGCGCTCAAGCGGATCTGCCGCGCGCGCGTCAGGATGGCGTTCTCGAGATCGGTCGCGGTGTTGGCGTCGACCGGCGCCTCGGCCCACTGGCTCGCGGCATCCTTCTTCTGGTGGAACACGCTGGCGCGTACGCCGTCGGCGCGCAAATCGCGGCCGAGGATGAACACGTTCACCTTGAAGCGCTCGTCGGGCGTCTCCGGCGGGCTAAACCAGTCCGTGATGATGACGCCGCCGAAGGGATCGGCCGAGGCCAGCGGCATGAAGCTGACGGTGTCGAGGGAGGCGCGCCATAGGAAGCTGTTGACGCCGACGCCGGCCGCGCCGCCGTTGTTCTGCTGCCCGCTCCCACCGCCGCCGAACAACGCTGACATCAAGGTCAGGGTCGAGGGGTCGTTGTCGCTCTGTATTTTTGGATTGAAATCTCTCGGATCCATCTTACCGGGATCCGTGTGATAGGGGTTGTCGGTGGTCTGAACGGTCTTGGTGTCGCCGCTATCCGATTTGCTGCCGCCGAACATTCCACAGCCCGCAACCGCCAGCGCCACGACGCAGCCTACGATACGAAACGACATTGGCCCTGCTCCTAGTAACTCCCCGGGTTACTTCCCTCCGAGGGGCCGCATCCTACACCGGAGTGGCCGGAAATTCCGCTAGTTCTTCGAGCCGCAGGTCGTGTGCACCCGAGCGGGCTTGACGGTCTCGGGGGCAGTCGCCAAGGTCTCGCCATGAACGGGCAAGCCCTTGATTTGCAAGCGGGCCTCGCGGAGCGCTTGAGCCTGGTGAAAGCGCGTATCGCGGCCGCCGCGCGCGCCGTGCGGCGCGATCCCGCGGATGTCACGCTGGTTGCGGTCAGCAAGACCCACGACACCGCCGCCGTCTCGACCGCGATTGCGGCAGGCCAGCGGGTGTTCGGCGAGAACCGGGTGCAGGAGGCGCAGGCGAAATATCCGGCGCTGAAGGCGACGCATCCCGACCTCGTATTGCATCTGATCGGGCCGTTGCAGACCAACAAGGTAAAGGAAGCAGTGACGCTCTTCGACGTGATCGAGACCGTGGACCGCCCGAAACTCGCCGAGGCGCTCGTGCGCGAGATGGAGCGCGCGGGCCGCCGCCCCCGCTGCTTCATCCAGATCAACACCGGCGAGGAGCCGCAAAAGGCGGGCGTGCTGCCGGCGGCGGCGGACGCTTTCATTGCGGAGTGCCGCGAGCGCTGGCGCCTGCCTGTCGACGGCCTGATGTGCATTCCGCCCCTCGACCAGGAGCCCTCGCCGCATTTCGCGCTCCTGCGCGAGATCGCGCGCCGCCACACTCTGCCTGGGCTCAGCATGGGCATGAGCGCCGATTACGAGATCGCGATCCGCCTGGGCGCTACGCACGTGCGCGTCGGCACCGCGATCTTTGGGGAGCGCCCAAAATCAGCCAGCGCCTAGCAACGTGCGATGGCACTCTCAATGATCGGCGACGCGGCCGGCGCACCAGGTCCAGCCCTGCATCTGCTCGTCGGCGGTGGGCGGCGTCTTGCGCATCAAGGCGGCCGGCGATAGGCCCGGGTTTCTCCGCAGCCGATCGGCGATCTCGTCGACCGTGAGGCCGCCCGGTTTCTCGGGCGGCGCGAGCTCGGCCAGCCGCTCGCGGCAAAAACTGGCGCAGCCGCCGAGCCCTTTCGCCTCACAATGCTCGGCGATCGCCGTCATCGCCGCGGCCACATCCTCCGGCCGATCGAAATCCGGCAGGTGCTGCCACGGCTCGGATTTGTCCGCGCCGTCCTCGAACTGTTGCAGCGCTGGTCCGATCAGGCCCGGCGGCCACGGCCGCTTGGCCAAAGCCGTGACCGCCGGTGGGTCGATGGTCATCGCCAGCACTTGCTCGAGCGTGCGCGGGTGCCAATCGGCGGCGAGCCTCTTGGCTTCCTCGAGTTCGGCTGCGGTCATCGTCGATTCGACACGGAGCCGGATGCTGGGATTGTTGTGATAGGGCGAGCGCGCGCCGAGGCGAAACCACATATCCGCCTGCACGGGGTCCGGCGCGATGACGGTGTGCCCGTTTACAATGGCGCCCTCGGTCAACAGGGTGCTCAGGGCCTCCTGGGAGCGCGGCGCGTCGAGCAGCGACGCCCGCATCAGCCAGCGATAGCCCTCGACCGGATCGCGCGCCGCTTGATTGGGCGTGTTGAGGTAAAGCGAGCCCAGTTGCTCCATCGCCTCGATGTTGCCGTGGCGCCCGGAGGCGGCCATCCATTGGAGCCCTTCATGGATATCCTCGGGCACGCCCGGCGCGCCGCGTAGATAAAGCGTCGCCACATCCTGCTCCGCCGCGGCTGAGCCGCTTTCGGCCGCGTGGCGGAGCAGCTTAAGCGCCTCCTGCCGATCGCGCGGGACACCGCGGCCGTAGAGGGTCATGTCCGCGAGCGCCCGCATGGCATCGGTGTCGCCGGCATCGGCCTCGCTCCGGAGCCCCGCCGCGATCTTCGCCTCGTCGGCCTCGATCGCCTCGCCCTCGTGGCGCCGATGATTGAGCTCGAGCGCGGCGCGCACGTGTCCCTGCTCGGCGGCGCGGCCGTACCAGCCCGTCGCCGCCTGCTGGTCGCGCGGCAGGCCCTCGCCCGCGGCCAGCATCGTCGCGAAGTCGTATTGCGCATCGCGCTCACCCGCGACGGCGCGCCTCAGCGCATCGAAGGCCTTGGCATCGATCGGGCAGCCGATGTTGATCGTGCAGCGCGTCCGCATGATGCTCACGGCCTCCGCGGCATGCCCGGGCCCATACTCGCCCTCCGCGCACGCCGTGCTTGCCGCGCCCATCGCCGCCAGCACGCCGAGCCCTGCGAGGCCCGCTCGCGTGGCGCTCCACACACTCGTCATCGATGCCCCTCGAGCTTCAGTCCCGCACTACCACCCGCGAGGTTGCGTCGGCTTCCTCGAGCACGGTCAAGAGGTCCTCAAGGGCGAGGCCGATGCAGCCTTCGGTGCCGAGATAGTTGGGTCGCGCGACGTGCAGGAAGATTGCGCTGCCGAGGCCGGGCACCACGGGGTCGTCGTTGTAGCCGAGCGGCGCCAGGAGATCGTAGACGTGATCCTCGCGCCAGAGCCGTTCGGCGCTCGCGGGATAAGGCAGCCGGACACGCCGGTTGTACCGGGGGTCCTCGGCCGCATCGCACCAGCCGTCCTCGGGCTTGAGCGCGCGGAACGGCAATCGCGTGCGCGGGATCGCGACCCGGTCGGGCCGATAGAGCACTTCGCGCAGCAGGAACTCGCCTTGGGGCGTGGCGTGGTCGCCCTCGCGCTTGCGGCGTGCGATCCCCGCGCGTCCCAGCGCCGCGCGATACACCTGAGCGCCCCAAGCGGCGCAGCCGTCGCCATCCACTACCAGGTCCATCGCCGCCGGTATAGCGCGGAGCGCTACCCCGCCGCTACGGGCTCACGTCGACCTGTGCTCCGCGAGCGTTGCGGTTGGCGGCGTTTTGCGTCTGGATCGCGACATATTTGTCCAGCGCATCGAGCATCTTCTGGGAGATATCAACGGGACCGGTCGTGGCCGGGCCGCCCGCCATGGGCGCGACGGCGGGAAGCGGGGTCGCTGGCGCCGAGGCCAGCGTCGCTCGAGGCCGCGACATGAACGAGACGGAGCCCGGCGGTAGCTGCAGAGGCACGGGTTGCGAGCTGGGGACACGGCCGGTTGGGGCCTGCGGCCCAGCACTCCCGAGGAGCTGGCGCTGCCGCTGAGCATTCTGGGCAAGGAACGCGTCCGTGACGGGGTCCTTCGAGGCCGTGGCCGCGGGCGAGGGCGCGGTCATCGGCGCCGCGACGCTCATGCCGACGCCACGGGCCAGGGGGATCGGCGTGTGATCGGGCTGCACCGGCGCGGCCGGAGTTGCGGCAGCAGGCGTGGCAGCGGGTGTGGGGGCCACGGCCGTAGTGGGCGCCGCTGGGCTCGCGCTGGTCGCGGCCGGCCCCGGATTCGCGGACGCGGCGGCGACCGCCGGCAGCGCGGCCAGCGCCTCCGTCTCGATGGGTGCGTGGGTGAGCGCGGCCGCTTGCTCCGTGGTGAGCTCCGGCTGTTGCGCGCTTTGGGCGGGAGGCGTGTCACCGGATTTCGCATCGCCGAACAGGGTCGCCACCACGTGCTCGCCCACGTCTTTGCCGGTTTCCTCCTTCAGTAGAACGCCGAAAAGGCCCGACACGAAGCCGGGAATCCCGCCATAGATGGCGTCGCCGACAATGCGCGGGATATTTCCGATGGTGTCGCCGGTGATCCAGCGATAGATCGTGGAGATCACCGGCAAATGCTGCAGCGGATTGATGGCGTCGAGGAGATCGTGGAACTGGAATCCCTTCTGCCCCCA